>JAFWPT010000455.1 GCA_017509375.1 Bacteroidales bacterium
CGGCTCGTACACGGCAGTGTGCAGCCGTACGCCGTCCCTCATCGGAATAAACGCTTCCCGCTTGGCATAATTCGCCTGCAACCAGGCCTCAGTGACCTGGGAGTGTGCCGCCGTCGCAGGCCAGCAAAACAGCAGCCGGAGCAGCACCAGAATGGTAATAAGCCTGACACTTTTCATTTTCAACCAAATGTACAAAAAATTCGGGGCATTTTGCTATATTTGCGTTATTATGCAAAGGTGTGTACTAAGACTGTTGGTTTTTCTTCTGGTACTGGGAAGCTGTGCCCGCACTCCCGAAAGCACGAATGTGGTTTATAAAGCCCCTGAACTGTGCAAGGCGGTGCCGTCGGACGCTATGGGCCTGGGCTTGTTTTCCCGGCTTGACCATGGACTGGACAGGCTGACAGATTCGGCCAGCGTGTTCCGCAAGCTGGACTACGGCAGATTGAGTCATGCCAGGGCTGCTATAGCGTTATGCAACGTAGGCACCGTCACCCCGCTCGTCATTATAGAAGCCGGCAAGGCTGATGGTGATACTCTCTCCGCCGCCGCATCTCTCATAAGCCAGGCGGACAGCATGGGATTGTTTCCGCTCCACACCAGTTTATCCGAGCATAACGTACTTATGCTCAGCACTTCTCCTACCGTAATCACGGTGGTCAAAAGGCATCTTGATGCAGAGAGTTCCATACTGGACGCTCCTTATTTCAACGGAGCCGTACAACATCTTGGCAACCAGGATGCCCTTATATGGCGCAACAGCGGAGCCTCCAAACTGTTCCCGGGGACCGTCTCCGGCATCCCCAGGAAACAGTTCATATCCTTCCTGAAGGGCGCCGCTGAATGGACAGTGCTGTCCGGAGACAAAATCTTCACGGTACAGCCTCAGAACGAAAAATACTTCAGTTATTTCCTTTCAACCCTGGAAGAAGGACAATCGAAACTTGCCCAAACTTGCCCGGAGAATGCCGAATTGATTATCGACTTTCCCATAGCAGACAGGAAATCCTGGCGCCGTAGCTATGAAGCCCTGCTGGATGCAAGGGTGGAACTGGAGGCATATCAGGACAGGCTGAAGGCCCTGAAGAAATCCACCGGCAAGAGTCCGCTGGACTGGGAGAAAGAGAATGACATACAAGAAGCAGTCTATCTGGCCTGCAAAGGCTACTGCCTGAACATGCTGAGATCCGGCAAAGCATCCAAAAAAGAAAAGGTTGAAGGCGTAATCGCAAATGCTTATACCGGCTTTGCAAATGCTCTGTACGGAGCTCCATTCGAAGCTGCCGACAGCTGCTGCATCCGACAGGGCAACTGGATAATCAGCGGTCCCAGGGCGGTTCTTGACACCCTCAGACTTACAAAGCTGAAAGGCTGGCCATCAAAAGCTTGCGTTGCCGTACAGACAAGCGCACACAAATTAACTTGGACAAAAGACAATACAATAACATGGCAGGATTCCAATCTGTAAACAAGATGCTTGAGAAGAGTTTCCGGGAAAACTGGGACCGCTCGGCATTATCCAATTATCAGGGCGTAACCCTGAGGTACTGTGACCTCGCAAAGCGAATCGAATACCTTCACATACTTTTCGAGGCCTGTGGCCTGGAAAAGGGCGACAAAGTTGCCCTGTGTTCCAAAAATCAAGCAAATTGGGGCGTATGTTTCCTTGCCGCAATGACTTACGGAGCTGTCCCCGTACCCATACTGCACGAATTCAAGGCGGAAAACATCCACTACCTGGTAAACCACTCCGAGGCCAAGGTATTCTTCGTGGACGAAGCCAACTGGGAAGGTCTGTCCGAAGCCGAAATGCCTGGCGTACAAGTGTTTGTACGGATGTCCACCCTCAACTACATACTGGCGCGCGACGAGGCGATGGTGGAAGCCAGGGAGAAGCTTCCCGAAACCTTCCGGGCCAAGTTTCCCAACGGCTTCGGCAAAGAGGACATCAACTACTACGAAGACTCGCCGGAAGAACTCGCCCTTATCAACTACACCTCAGGCACTTCCGGTTTTTCCAAGGGTGTAATGATCCCTTACCGCGCGTTATGGTGCAACATACGCTTCGCCGGCGAGTCCGCAGAGCCCCAGATGACCTGCGAGTCTAACATGGTGGCGATGCTGCCTTCCGCCCATATGTACGGAATGATGTTCGAGTTCCTGTTCGAGATGACCATAGGCGCCCACGTCCACTTCCTTACCAGGGTCCCCAGTCCCAAGGTCATCATGAAAGCATTCTCCGAGATTCACCCGGACGTAATCGTAGCGGTGCCCCTCATCATAGAGAAGGTGTACAAATCCCAGATCAAGCCCATAGCCGACCACAACAAGACCTGGCTGCGTATCCCAATTGTGGACCAGATAGTGCTCGGCAAGATACGGGAGGGCCTCATCACTGCATTCGGCGGCAATTTTGAAGAAATTATCCTGGGCGGCGCCGCCTTCAACCCGGAGGTGGAGCAGTTCCTGCGCAAAGTAAAATTCCCGTTTACGGTGGGATACGGTATGACGGAGTGCGCTCCCATCATCACCTATGCCCATTGGAACCGTACCAAGAAAGGCTCCTGCGGCTACGCCATCCCCGGCTGCTCGATACGCATAGACTCCCCCAATCCATACAAGATCCCCGGCGAGGTACAAGTGAAAGGTGACAATGTATTCCTGGGCTACTACAAGAACCGCCAGGCCACCAAGGCCTCTTTCACCAACGACAACTGGTTCAAAACCGGCGACATGGGGGTAATCGACGATGACGGCTACCTTTACCTGCGCGGCCGCTCGAAGTGCATGATCCTGGGCCCTTCCGGCCAGAACATCTATCCTGAAGAACTGGAGGCGGTCATAAACAACGTCACCTAGGTAGTTGAGTCTCTTGTAATTGAGGACAACGGAGGTCTTACCGCACTCATCTACCCCGACTACCGCCAGGCTCAGATCGACGGGCTGGAAGTTGAAGATGTGCAGAAGCGCATACTCGACAACCTGCCGGAGGTGAACAAGCTCCTTCCGGGCTACGCGCAGATACGCAAAATAGAATTCCTTTCAGAAGATTTCGAGCGCACCCCCAAGCGCAGCATCAAACGCTACCTGTACCAAAGATGAAAAAATTCGACGCAAGATATATTGAAATGGCCGAAATCTGGGCCAAGAATTCCTACTGCAAGCGCCGCCAGGTCGGAGCGCTGCTGGTAAAAGACAATATGATTATCTCGGACGGCTACAACGGCACGCCCTCCGGTTTTGAGAACGTGTGCGAAGAGAACGGGGTAACCAAACCCTATGTCCTCCACGCTGAGGCCAATGCAATCTCCAAGGTAGCCAAGTCCGGCAACAGCAGCGAAGGCGCCACTCTTTATGTGACGGCATCCCCCTGCATCGAATGTGCGAAGCTTATTATCCAGTCCGGAATCAAACGGGTGGTTTACAAAGACGAATACCGTCTCACCGATGGTGTTGACCTGCTCACCAGGGCCGGGATTGAAGTCGAAAAATTAGATTGAGATGCGTAAAGAACACATTCTCACACTTTTAGTCGGCATCCTGCTGGGTGCCGCCATCGCCGTAAGCATCCAGCGGCTCGGCCAGAACCGCGCCAGGATTCACACTCAGTACGACAGCTGGCGCAAGCTCAATGTCATCCTGCAGACCGTTGACGAGAATTACGTGGACTCGATTGATAAGAAAAAGGTGACGGACGCTGCCGTGAATGCGGCACTCGCCGCACTGGATCCTCATACCGTTTATATGCCGCCTCAGCAGTTGGAAGAGAGCGAAGAGGACCTTGCCGGCAATTTCTCCGGCATAGGCATACAGTTCAACGTGCCCAACGACACCGCCGTGGTCATCGAGGTCATACCGGGCGGTCCTGCGCAGAAAATCGGAATGCTCCCGGGAGACCGCCTGCTGAAGGTGGATACTACTGGAATTGCCGGCGTCCACTTCCCACAGGACAGTATGGTGCGCCGCATGAAGGGGCCTTCAGGCACCAAGGTCACGGTTACAGTAAAGCGTGACAAAGAAGTGATTCCCTTCGAAATCACCCGTGACAAGATTCCTACCCACTCCGTAGATGCGGCTTTCATGGTGAACGACACCATTGCTTTCCTGCGCCTGAGCAAGTTCGCCCGTACCACATACAAAGAGTTCGCCGATGCCGCTTCCAAGCTGAAAGCAAAAGGGATGAAGCAGCTGATAGTGGATTTGCGGGACAACAGCGGCGGCTACTTCGACCAGGCCCTGCTGCTTTCCAACCTCTTCCTCAAGAAAGGGTCGGAAATCGTCTATATGGAGGGCCGGCACCGCAAACGCGAATCGTACGCTGCAGACGGCACCGGCACGCTACAGCAGACCGGACTCATCCTGCTGGTTTCCGACGGCACTGCTTCTTCCAGCGAAATTTTTGCAGGAGCGATGCAGGACAACCACCGGGCCACGCTGGTGGGCAGGCGCACCTACGGCAAGGGGCTCGTCCAGGAGCCCGTTTACTTCAACGACGGCTCGGGCATACGTCTCACGGTTGCACGCTACTATACCCCTTCGGGGCGCTGCATCCAGAAGCCTATCTCGGACGATTATATGTATGACCTGTACAAGCGCTACGAAAACGGGGAGATGCTGAACGCGGACAGCATGAAAGTGGTGAACGGAGGCATCCTGCCGGATGTGTTCGTGCCCATGGACACCACCAGAGTGGAGTCATTCTATATCAACTGCAACAAAAAAGCGACCCCGATGCGTTTTGCCTCCGAGTGGTTCGACTCTCACAAGAAGGAGCTGCAGTCCATCGACAGATATGACGCTCTCCTGAAATATCTTGACGGCGCCGGCCTCGAAGAGCGCTTCCTATCGTTCGCAAAAGCAAAAGACGGCCTGGCCCCTACGCCGTCTGAGTGGAAAGTGGAACGCAGCTATATGATGACCCAGATACGGGCTCTCGTAGGCCGTTATTCCCAGCTTGGCGACAACGCCTTCTATCACCTCTTCCTTAGCACCGATGAAGTGTTCAAGGCGGCGATGGAAACTCTGGTTCAATGATTCCTGGCCATGAAGAAACTGGCTGTCTGCACCGCACTCGTACTACTGGCTTCGTGTACCGCTTCTCTTAAACCAGGAGTTTGGGAGAAAGATACATACAAAGCTATGAATTCTCTTCTAGACAGCCGGGCACGTAGCGGCTCTTATGCCGTGTTCGATTGTGACAACACCACGGTGATTCACGACGTGACCAATACTCTCATGCTGTATATGATTGAGAATCTGCGTTTTGCCTCCGCTCCTGAGCATTTGTTCCTGGACGGTCTCAAGGACGTTGATTTCCCGCTCGAAGGTCTGGGAATGAGCGCAAAGGAGATGGGGCGAGTTCTTTCCGAGGAGTATTTTTCATTGAAGAAAGAGCTGAACGACAGCCTGTTCAGCGATTTCAAGGCCCGTTTTCTTGCCTTTATTTCAGCAGTGGGAGACAACTACGACTACGGGACACTCTGTTTATGGGAGCCGTCCCTGGCTATTGGTTTCTCTCAAGAAGAGCTGGAAGCATTGGGCCGCGAAAGCTTATCCTACTGGCTTTCAACCGGCAAGGCTTGGGATGAAGAATGGGTATCTCCGGACGGCCGCTTTTACGGAACCGCCCATAAAGGGCTGGTAATGACAGAGGAGATGAAGGATCTGTACACTTGCCTGACCAGCAGCGGAATAACGCCTTATGTCTGCTCCGCGTCGCCCGAGTGGCTCGTGGAACTGTTCTGCTCCGGCATGGTCCCCGGATTCGAATTGCCGGAGGATCAGGTATTCGGCCTGCGCTTCGTAGAGAACGAAGACGGAACCTGGTCGTACGATGCGGACTACCCCCAGCCATACATGGAAGGCAAGGTCGCATGCATAGACAAATACATGGCTGTGCGGCATCAGGGACTGCAGCCGGTACTGGTTGCCGGAGACAGCAACGGGGATGTAGCCATGCTCACCTCCTACCCCGACATGCAGGTAGGTCTTGTCATTGATTGGGACCGGGAAGGAGCAATCGACGAGCTGGCATCCTGCGGCAACGGCAAAATCTTCTCCCAGAAATTCAGCAAAAACCTTCAGTAATTGTTCATTTTGGCTGAGTTCCGGGTAGACCATGACCGGGCCGGAGCACATGGAGGCCAATCTCGTCCACGAAAAAGGCCAAAATAATGGACGAACCCGGCAAAACGACCAACTCGTCCACGAAAACGGCCAAAATCATGGACGAAACAAAAATTGCCGGCCCGAAAGCCAGCAATTTGAAGGGTAGCCCCACGAGGAATCGAACCTCGATTTAAAGTTTAGGAAACTTCCGTTCTATCCGTTGAACTATGAGGCCACTAATAATTCAGAGAGCGATTACTCAGCGCTCTTGACGATAATCTGACGACCTCTGTAGTAGCCGCACTCAGGGCATACACGGTGATACATTACCGTTGCGCCGCAGTTAGGGCAGGTTGCCAGGGTAGGTACCGGAGCGAAATCGTGGGTACGCCTCTTGTCTCTTCTCTGCTTGGAGAGTTTGTGTTTCGGATGTGCCATTGTTCTATAATTTAAATATTACTATTTGCTCAAAAACTTTATAGTCTCAGGATTGCATTCGCCTTCAGGGTGTACACGCTGCAGAGGCAGCGAAATACAAACGTAGTCATACACGTCCTGACTGAGGTCAAGTTCATCGGACTCCGGAGTGTAAACGTCTTCGAACCCGGTTTTCACCGCCAGCCTAAGATCGTCCAGACAACGGTCACAAGGCACTGTGACCCAACCGTCTATGCTGCACTCCACATCTATCGTAATGCCATGGTTGCGGAGGGTTACCACCACATCCAGATCGGCATCCAGGATATCGGAATTACCGAAAAGTTCAAAGAACTCCCTGCCAGCCTTCCAGTTCAGCTCCGTCTTACCGGAAGCCAAACCATTCAGTTTAACTATAAAGGGTTGCAAAGGTAATAAAAATTTTAAGTTTTATCAATCTTCATTGTCACTATTTCGCTTCCTGGCAAGCGGATCGAGCAAAATCTTGCGAATACGCATGAAATGAGGTGTCACTTCCACGAATTCATCGTCCTGAATATACTCCAGCGCTTCTTCCAGCGAGAACTTAATAGCAGGGGGCAAGATAATCTTTTCATCCGAGCCTGCGGCGCGGACGTTGGACAGTTTCTTAGTCTTGCAGATATTGATATTCAAATCCCTTTCCCTCGTATGCTCGCCAACAACTTGACCGCAATAAATCTCCTCTCCCGGCTCCACGAAAAAGCGTCCGCGGTCAAGGAGTTTGTTGATAGAGTATGCGACCGCCTCTCCGGTTTCAAGAGAAACCAGCGAACCGTTGTTGCGGCGCTCGATTTCGCCCTTGTATGGCTGATATTCCTTGAAACGGTGGGCAATAACGGCCTCGCCCTGGCTCGCCGTAAGCAGGTTCGAGCGAAGTCCCATAAGACCGCGGGTAGGAATCTCAAACTCCAGCAGGGTGCGGTCTCCCCTCGGCTCCATACGTATCAAAGCTCCCTTGCGGCGTGTAGAAATTTCTATCGCGGCACCTACGAATTCCTCCGGCACCTCGATGCTGAGGTCCTCGATAGGCTCGCAGCGTTGTCCGCCAATAGTCTTGTCCAACACCTTTGGCTGCCCGACCTGAAGCTCGAAGCCCTCGCGTCGCATAGTTTCTATCAACACCGAAAGATGCAGCACGCCCCGTCCGTAAACCACAAAGGTATCGGCAGATACGCCGGGCTTCACACGCAGCGCCAGGTTCTTCTCCAACTCTTTGTCCAAACGCTCCTTGATATGGCGGGAAGTGACATATTTGCCATCCTTGCCGAAGAAAGGAGAGTTGTTGATGGAGAAAAGCATGCTCATAGTAGGCTCGTCGATGGCAATAGGCGGCAAAGCCTCAGGATTCTCAAAATCGGCGATAGTATCGCCAATCTCAAAGCCGTCGATGCCGACCACGGCACAGATATCACCGCAGCTCACTGCGTCCACGTTGGTCTTGCCGAGTCCCTCGAACACCATCAATTGCTTGATTTTCTGTTTCTGGATAACGTCGTAGCGTTTGCAGAGACTTATCTGCGCGCCGCTGCGCAGCTCACCTCGGGTAACTCTGCCCACAGCGATACGGCCTACATAAGGAGAGTACTCAAGCGAAGAAATAAGCATCTGGGGAGTACCTTCCACAACCGGAGGAGCTGGAATCACATCAAGAATGGTGTCCAGCAGAGGCGTGATATTGTCTGTAGGCTTTCGCCAGTCCAACGACATCCAGCCCTGCTTGGCGGAGCCATATACTGTGGTGAAATCAAGCTGCTCCTCGGTAGCGTCCAGGTTGAACATAAGGTCGAAAACCTCCTCCTGAACCTCGTCGGGACGGCAATTGGGCTTGTCTACCTTGTTTATGACGACTATAGGCTTCTTGCCCATGGAAATAGCCTTCTGCAGCACGAAACGTGTCTGGGGCATGCATCCTTCGAAAGCATCTACCAGCAGAAGCACCCCGTCCGCCATATTCAGCACACGCTCCACTTCTCCGCCGAAATCGCTATGGCCGGGAGTGTCAATAATATTGATTTTCACTCCCTTGTAGATGACGGACACATTCTTTGCGAGTATCGTGATGCCACGTTCGCGCTCCAAATCATTGTTGTCCAGGATAAGTTGACCAAGATTCTCGGGCTGACGTACCAGATTCGCCTGATAAATCATGCGGTCCACCAGAGTCGTCTTCCCGTGATCAACGTGGGCAATGATGGCTATATTTCTGATTTCTTGCATACTGTTCTCAAAAAAAGGTTGGTCCTAAGGCCAACCTTTTTATAGACTTGACTGATTCTGAATTACTTTGCAAGGAGAACGGTTACACGGTTCTTCTCAGGAACCTTGGATACCCTCTCGGTATCGCCGAACCAGAACACCTCCACGCGGGAAGGATCGATTCCAGCCTCAGCCATCCATTCCTTCACACCCTTGCAACGGTTCTCGGAAAGTACCCAGTTGCCGTCAGGAGTACCGGTCTCCTTATCTGCGAAGCCGCAGAGAACTGCCTTGGCGTTAGGATCATCCTGGAGCTTCTTGATGAGCTTCTTGATCTTATAGTGCTCCTGCTGGCGGATATCGTACTTGCCGATGATGTAGTAAACATTGTTGAGACCCTTGTTGGCTGCTGCGATTGCATCCTGGAGAGCCTGCTGGCGGGCTGCTTCCCAAGCTGCCTTATCGGCGGCTTCTTTGTCAGCTGCGGCCTTCTTGTCGGCAGCGATCTTGTCAGCAAGATTCTTGCGGGCGGCATCTACGAGGTCATTGAGATCCTTGGTGCCCTTCTTGATGGCATCCAGATTCTTGGCGGCGATGGACTTCTCCAGAGCCCTGATAGCGTCGTTGATAGCGGCTACATCCTCAGGGATGAAATCGTTCTCGGCCATAGCTTTCTTGGCGTTCTCGATAGCCTTCTTTGCGGCTGCAATAGCGTCCTCAAGCTCCTTGTCTGCGCGAGCCTGGGCGGCAGCGGCCTGTGCGGCAGCAGCGGCAGCGGCGGCGGAAGCAGCCTCGGCGGCCTTCTTCTTACCGGCGGCCTGGCCGAAGTTGAACTTAAGACCGGCGAGCACCTGATGCTGGTGGTCAGCATCGATACCTGCAGCGGCGAAGTCGCCAACCTTGGAGTTGAACTTATCGGACTCGGCGTTGTAGGCATACTCGATTTCGAGAGCGATAAGGTCGGAGAGACGGATGTCAACACCTGCACCTGCACGGGCTGCGGTGCTGAACTTGAAGCCGTTCCAGTAGTTGGTGGCGGGAACAATCTTGGTGCCGTCAGCGCCATTGTTGAAAAAACCGTCAACACCTACACCAACGAACATATAGGGGTTGAAAAGACGAGCTTTGTAACCTCCGAAAATGCTGCAGATGTCAGCAACGGCATCAACTGCCAGCTGCGCATAGTTGAACTTGTAAATGGAAGGATCCGAATAACCATAGCATCCTTTTCCCTGCCAACCGGAGATGTCAGCACGGATACCGAGGACGGGGTTGATCTGGAATCCGAGGTCAAGTGCGGCTGAAGGAGAGATGAACTCCGTGAATTTACGCTCACCGACAGTATAAGCGGCACCGCCCTTAATACCAAGCTGGAAGCCGGGATAGAAAACATCCTGAGCAAATGCGCTGGTCGCAAGAACGAGCACAGATGAAAGAACAAGAACTAATTTTTTCATACTTATTTGATGTTAATTATTTTCCCTAAATTGGAATAATCGTGCAATATTACAAAATTTCCGTTAATAATCCAAATAATGCCCGTCTTAGAAATTCCAGTTGTCGAATCCGACGCCTTCATTTCCTCCCGGAGTGGCGCCTTCGGCCAAGATTTCAACATTACAAGTGGCAACCAAAGCGCCATTATCCCTGGATTTTACCGTAATGGTAGTCGTTCCTGCGCCTACGGCGAGCACGCGGCCGACGGTATTTGCCTTGACAGTTTTGTCAGCTGAGGTAACAACTGAATTCTGGCCTACCTGACTGACGGTTACGACTTTTGAGTCGCTACTCGACCAGATAACATTCATATTGGTGGCCTCAAATTCAGGATCCTTGGCAATAAGCGTAGATGTCAAATCGAAGGTCTCACCGACTTTGAGGCACAAGACATCCTGACTGAGAGTCAGAGTGTTAGCATCATTCTTCTTGACGCTCACCGCACAGTTGGCCTGTTTTACATTACCATTTACGTCTGTTACTGTGACTGTAACCATTCCGGCCCCGCCGGCAATAGAGCCGACTACCACGCCGTCATCGGACACGGACAGGCCGCCGCCTTGAGAGACACTCCATTTAACAGACTGCACGCTTGCATTGACCGGCCGGTAAGTAACAGTGAACTGATGGGGCTGCCTGACGTACAAATTTAATACTGAAGCATCCAGTTTTACGCCGGTAAGTTCAACTATAGCCGACACAACCTGAATTGTACACGTAGCCTGCACGGTAGGGTCGCTTACAGATTTTACAGTTATAGTGGCAGTTCCTGCAGTAGTACCGGCCTTCACCATACCATTGCTATCTACAGAAACAACCGAAGAATTGCTGCTGGACCAGGTGAGGCTCTTATCCGCCGCATCCTCAGGAAGGACGGTGGCGTTAAGCTGAACTGACCTGCCGTAGGTCAGGATTAGGGATTTTTGAGATAATTCTATCTCGGATACCGGCACTGGCGGAGGCAAGACAGTCACCACGCAAGAAGCCGTAAATCCGCCTTCCTCTGTAGTTACTGTAATAGTGGCCGTCCCTTGAGCGTGCGCTTCTATCTGGCCATATTTGTCAACTGAAACCACAGCAGGATTGCTACTGCTCCAGGTAAGATTCTTGTTTGTAGCATTGGTAGGCTGGATATATGCGATCAACATATCTTTGTCATTGATCTTCATATCCGTTATCTCTGCCTTGCTGAGGGTGATTCCAGTCACTGCATAAGTGAGAGGCTCCACGGTAACCCGGCAATCAGCATAAATGCTTTCGTTGTCGTTGCAGATGGCCCTGATGGTCGTAGTGCCCTGGGCAACACCTTCTACCTCTCCGCTATTGGAACCAACTTTGGCTATAGCCTCATTCACAGATACCCAGCGTACGGACTTGTCGTATGCATTTTCTGGGAGGACAACGGCAGTAAGAGTAATCTTCCCGCCCACTTTGATAGTAGGTCCGCTGGTGGAAGTCCCTTCTGTGACAGATATGCTCTTTACGTGGATATGATCGCCCTTTATAGTACACGATGCCTTGGCTTCAGGATTATCTACGGACGTAGCCGTAATAACAGCCTCGCCTACACCCTTAACCTCTACCATTCCGGTATTTGCATCCACTGAAACGACAGCTGGTTTGCTGGAAGACCACTGCACTTCGGGATTATGTGCATTGGAAGGTGTCACAGATGCTGTCAGTTGGTACTTGACCCCTACTGAAAGCTCTTTGGAGCCGCCAGTAATATCCGTACCACTTGCATCACTTATTGCTACGGACTTCACATGAGCCCATATATCAATAGTACACGATGCCGGTCCGACGGAAGACAAGGCGCTGTTGGGAATGAAACTCAGCGTAACATCATTCTGGCCACCCTGGTTCAAAGCGGTTACAGTACTGGTCGCAGTGTCAAAACTCAAGTAACCGTTGATGTGCATATTCTTCTTGGAAACCTTGACTTCGAAAGTCTTGTCGTCGGCATCTGCCGGATCCACCTTTATCTCGAGTTTCTTGCTCTCGCCTTCCCAGAGCTGGAAAGATGCAGGACTGACGCTAATGCCCGTAACCGGCTGCACGACTGTAATTTCGCAAATGCCTGACACGCCGTCAACCGTAGAAGCAATGACTTTGGCCTTTTTCCCTGCCGTCCTCTTCTTCGGAGTCACCTTACCTCCGGAGGTCACGGAAATGAATTCTTCGTCCCCTTCGGCAACGGACCAGGTAACGCCAAGATAGCTGAGGGCGTCAGGCTCAATTGCAGCGCTAAGCTGCTTTCCGGCAGCATCTTCCCCGAGTCTAAGCTCAAGCGTACCAGGCGTCACTGCAACACCGGTAATCTTCTGGCGCACCGAAACAGTACAAAGAGCGTGCTTTCCGCCATCCTCGGTGGTAGCGCAGATTATAGCTTCTCCGGGTTTTTTAGCAGTAACAACGCCATCAGTGACATCTGCCACATTTTTATTGCTGCTGGTCCAGTTTACCTTCTGGTTGCTGGCATCGGGAGGAGTAATTTCATACTCAAGAGTCTCAGTGCCACCGACTACCATTTCAAGTTTGGAGACACCGTTCTTGAATTTTATATCGGTAACCTCACTATCCACTGTTACCTTGCACTGATCGGTAAAACCGCCTTCGTCGGTAGTTACCGTAATGATTGCTTCGCCTTTAGCTTTGCCGGTAACCGTACCGTCGGCCGCCACCTCTGCTACCGAAATGTTATTGCTCTCCCATTTTACATTCTGGTTGACAGCGGTAGGAGGCAGGACCTTGGCGTCAAGTTTCAAGCTTTGTTTAATCTTAAGCTTTATATTATGCTCACTCAGCGCCACGCTACGCACCTCGTATTTAACGGTCACCTTGCATTCATCGGTAAAGCCCCCCTCATCGGTAGTAACCTTGATGACTGCATCTCCGGGAGCTATGCCGGTAACAGTACCATCAGCC
>JAFWPT010000456.1 GCA_017509375.1 Bacteroidales bacterium
CCTGCAGCGGGTGTTGATGCGGCTGAGCCGTTATGCCTTCTATATCTGGGGCGTGGGGCTGACGCTGGCCATGCTGCTGGCCACCCAGGCGCTGGCTCTCAGCCACTTGTCCGCCGGGGCGGTGGCGTGCATCGTGCTGGTGTCGGCCGGCTGCTGCGCGCTTCAGTTCCTGGCGGGGCGCTATATCGGCAAGGGCCGCAGCGAGAGCCTGACCGCGGGCCAGGCCCTCGGGCAGAAGAACACCGGCTTCCTTATCTGGCTGGGCTACAACTACTTGACCCCGGTCACCTCGGTCGCCGGCGGCCTCTACGCCATCTGGCAGAACCTCTTCAACAGCTGGCAGCTCTACCGCGCCGGCCACCGCCCTTCCCGGTGATCCTGGCCTTAGCCGGAGGAGAGGTTGCACCTCAAACCTTCGCTTCGCTCATCCCTCCCACCGCGCTACACTTGTGGGCCCCTCCCACTCGGCTGCGTGGGCGCAGACGGTCCTCCGCAGGAAGGAACCCCGAAGCGATTAAGGAAGTTTGTTGAAGTCGTCCTTCAAGCTGTCGGCGCGGAGCAGCATCTGGATGGAACTCAGCGAGCAGTTGACCCAGAACGTGCGGTTGCGGTCTTTGCGGGCGTCACGCCACTCAAAGGTGGTGGGAATCTTGCCATTCACCGCGTTCTGCATGCGGGTGATATTGTCTATCATAGCCTTGGCCTTGGCAAGGGCGAGCAAGTCTCCGGTCACCTGATAGTAATCCAGCCAGGCATTTGCCACATTGCAGGCGCTGTTGTCGACGGGCATCTCGTAGTGATACTGCTCGTGCACGCAAGGAGTATAACGCAGGAAGAATCCGTCGGCTGTGCGCTCGGGATAGGCCCAATGCGTAAACTGGTCTTCGCTCAGGCGGATCAGGTCTTCCGAGTTGCGGATATCTTCTTTTGTGGGCGCGGCCTTGGTGAGCAGGTACGAAGCGTAAGGAGCCGCAGTGCAGTTGGTGAGGTTCTGGTAAGGCTCCAGACCCTTGACGTTCACATCTTCAAACTGTCCGGTCATATCGAACACCTTCACGGCTGTGGAATTCATCCACTCCTCGCCCTTGATGCGGTAGGGCAGGAACTCTCCGAAGCCGTATCCCTCAAGACGCTTGTAGTAGCGCAGCAGGGGGTGCAGCATAGCGCACACCGAGTTCACCGGCTCTCCGGTTACAAAATCCACCTTGATGGGGAGCGAACCATCCTCGTGCTGGAGTTTGATATAGGT
The DNA here is from genome assembly GCA_017509375.1 of Bacteroidales bacterium. The sequence goes on from JAFWPT010000456.1 coordinate 1,250, forward strand.
CCTGCCTATGGCCACGGCACGGTCGAGCCACTGCTTCTCGCCCGTAACATCGTACAGGTCAAGGAAAGCCTGTCCTGCGCTGGCCGCCTCAAGGGTCATGGTCTTGCCCTTGTTCCAGTCGCGTTTTGATGCCTCCTTGTCAAGATAGTAGGTCGGAGGGAAGTACGCCAGCGGGTCTCCTTCGGGCCGGCTCTGGTCGATAAGGAACTGCGCCGCGCCGCGTGCCACCGCCAGGGCGTTCTCGCGCCGGTCGGGCAGCATGGTTGCAATCAGGCACTCGTTGCGTATAGTAGCGCTTATTATCTTGCAGGGATAGGTATTGTGCGGATAGTTCATGTCCGGCACCGTAGAGGTGCTCCAGTGCTGGATCTCCGGCATGGTGTGGACGTACAGTGCTCCCTTGAGCGCAGCCTCGCGGTAGTCGCAGGCCGGTCCGGGGTAGGGGCCCTCGAAAGGGAAGTCCTTAAGGAAACTGCGTTCGCCGGCCCGTGCTATCACCTTCCCGTCCGCTGCCAGGGCGTCCACGGTAAGATCAACTTGCTTTCCCACTGGCAGTTTGTCCCACACCGGCGAGAGCGGAGCCGTGGGCTTGGAAGCCTTGAAACTCAGGGCCTCGCCGCCGTCGGGAGTCAGCGTAAAGACGTAAGATTCAGCACCTTGTACTTCATCAAAATGGAATGCCGGAGCATAGATAAACTTCTTTGCAAAGTTGTTCCAGCTAACATCGGTACGGAACGGCTCAAGATACTCCTTGGCGGCTTGCCGGTTGAGGGCCTTATATCCTGAAGAGCAGGAGCAGCAAAGGGTAATAAGAGTTAAGACAAGAAATTTTTTCATATTAATATCCTGGATTTTGCACAAGTTTGTAGTTAATCTTCATTTCCGTGATGGGAATCGCGTACCAATAGTTCTTGGGGTAGCTGAAAGAGCGAGGGGCAATCTCCTCAAGAGGTACCAGCTTGTAGAACGACTCGGCCGAAGAATCATCGGCATAGACATTCAGCTCCATAGGCGTATTCTCAAGGAACTTGTGCACAATCTTCCAGCGGCGGAAGTTGTCGTAGTTGCGGCCTTCAAGGCATACTTCTGCAGCAATCTCGGCACGTATAGCCTCCCGGAGCTGGTCGCCGGAAGGGATGCCGCCGGCTTTGGACCACGACTCGGCGAATCCGGGCAGTCCGCAGCGGGAGCGCACTTTGTCGATGTATGCTATACTCTTGGCATCCAAGCTTCCGTTGAGCTCGAAGCTGGCCTCGGCATAATCGAGGTACAACTCAGCCAGACGTAGGAACGGAACCCTGTAGGAAACCGGTTTGAACGTGCGGTTGGTCTGGTCGAACTGTGTGCTGATTGACACGAACTTCTGGAAATAGTAACCGGTGCAGGAATGATACAAGGTGCGGCTGCCGCAGTAGCCGTGATACTCTCCTGCGCGTGTGTAGATGGTGTTCTTCTCTTTTCCGTTGTAGATGATGTTTCCGCGGTCGAACACCACCGACGCATAGAAGCGGGGCTCCCGTCCGCGGTGCAGGCGAGCTGTGGAATCGCCCGGCGCTATGGTCAGGAGATTGTTGGCGGCAAATTCATCCTTCGTCTTTGGATCGGCCCACAGGGGAAGTCCGTCTTCGGTAAGGAAGGTGCAAACCGCCTGCATGGTCGGAACGCTCATGGGCCTGAAGTTGTCGAGGTCGGTGCCCTTGGCTCCATCCCATGCACGGGGTGTTCCGAGCCTCTGGATGATGTAGTTGAAATAGCCCTTCGGAGTGTTGGTGCGGTCGTCATAGGCGGAAGACCAGAGGTACTCGCACTTATTGCCGCTGTCGGTCATGGGCTGGATGAACAGCTTATAGTAGTTGTTGCGTCCCCGTTCTTTTTCGGGAAGGGCGCTGGCCGCCGGGTCGACATACAGATGGTAGCCCTCTCTTTCTGCCAGGTCTATTGCATCCTGGAGTGCGTCCAGGGCCGTTTTCCACTTGTTTTTGTCGTAGGTTTGCGAGATCAGCGGAGTCTTGTCGAAATTGAGGAAGTCGGCAAAGTCCGTATTGCCGTTCACCAGGGGACTGGCGGTATAGACCAGCACGCTGGCCTTGATGGCCTTGGCGGCAACGGAAGTGGCACGCCCGGCCTCTTTGTCGTCGCGGTGCGCGGGAAGCCTTGTGGCCGCTTCGTCGAACATACGGCATACGAATTCGGCGCAATCGTCCCATGAAGAGCGCTGCACGAGAATGTTCGATACCTGCTCGTTCATCGAAATCTCATGGTCAACCACCACCACGGGTCCGTAATGCTGCATAAGCACCCAGTGCAGCAGGCCGATGAGGAAATAAGCCTCGCCCGTATAGACCTTGGCCTTCTCGGGACTCAGGCCGGGCACGGATTCTACGTTGTTGATGAAAGTCCAGGCGTTGCGTATGCCTTTGTAGAGGTCATATTTCATGGCTCCGGGCTGGGTTGCGGTGTCGCCCGACCACATGCCGAAGTATGTGCTGTTGGAACTCTCGTAGCCGTGCAGCATGGCCTTCCAAGCGGCCCAGCGGATAGGGTTGCTGTAGAACGAAACCACTTCGCCGCTCTGGAAGAAATCGGGATAGGTATGATAGCCTATGTGGTGAGGGAAGAAGCCGTAAACCGAGTTCAGCGTGCGCTCCGCCTGCATAGGAGAGGAGTACAGATCCGACACGCTTGCGGTATCTTCAGGCACAACATCCAAAAAGTTGCAGCCGGCCGCAAGGAACGGGAGTATAGCAAGTTTCAATAAAGTCTTTTTCATGATCAGAGTCCAAATTTAGAAAAATAGTTGCAGACCGAGTTGAACGCTCTTGGTAAGAGGATAAGATACTCCGGCGCCGTTTGCCAGTTCCGGATCCCAGAGTTTGAACGGAGACAGGACAAACAGGTTGGTGCCCGTGCAGTACACCCTGAGGGTTTCCTTCCAGGTCCATCCCAGCTCTACGTTTTTCAATCGCAGGAATTTACCGTCCCGGAGCCAGAAACTCGACGCGGGGATGTTGTTGGGGTTGTATTCCCAGTCAAGGCGGGGGTATTTGGCATCGGGGTTCGGATTGCTCTCGCTCCAGTGGTCGTCGGCCACCCATTTGAACATATTCAAGCCGCGGTGCGTTTTGTTGACGAACGGATGTACCGCGTCGGACATAAGGATGGATACCCTGTCGCGCCCGGAGAAGAAGAACGAGAAGTCGAACGACTTGTATTTCATGGTGGCGCCGAATCCGTAGTTGATTTCCGGCACGGTGGGCAGCCCGAGGTAGGTAGCGTCGTTCTCGTCTATAACATCGTCGTCGTTCATATTCTTGTACTTGATGTCACCGGGCTTATAGTTGGTGCTGAAAGTCTGGGTAGGCGAGTTGTCTATGTCTTCCTGGTCTTTGAACAGGCCTTCCGCGATGAGTCCGTAAGGAGCATATACCGGCTGGCCTATCTTTGACTGATAAGGATAAGGCTGGATCTCCGGCTCGTCGTAGTCGGTTATTTCGTTGTGGGCGTAGGTGAATGTGCCGCGCGCGCTGATGGAAAAGTCCGGATTGAAAATGCGCTTGTACTCGAGGCTGAAGTCGACACCTCTGTTGCGTACGGCACCGAGATTGCCCCGTGGCGACACGCCAGAAAGACCGGTTGTGGCGGGGAGTACCTGGCGGGCCATGAATATGCCCGTACGGTTTTCGTCAAAAATGTCGAGGATGAATTTGAGCTGTTGCATAAAGCCGAATTCGATGCCGATATCGTGCTTGCGGCTCACTTCCCAGGTGGCGTCTTCGTTACCCCACAGGTTCACGACGTTACCCTTTTCGGAATAGAAGCCGTCGGCGCAGGATCCCTGGATAAAACCGCTGTTGACATTCATTGCGACCGAAGAGATGTAGGGGAAGCGTACCGACAGGTAGTCGTTACCGGAAAGGCCGTAGGAATAGCGTATCTTCAACAGGTCAACGGTGCTGCGGAGATTGTCCCAGAACGGTTCGTTGGAGATGATCCAGCCGGCCGCCATGGAGGGGAAGAAGCCCCAGCGGTGCCCTCTCATGAAGTTTTCGCTGCCGTTGTATCCGAAGTTGGCTTCGAGTACGTACCGGTCCAGAAGCGTGTATGACAGACGTCCGGCGAATCCCTGCTCGCGCTTGGGCAGGCGGGCGTTGTAACTGGAGGCCTGATTGTCAACGTGTTCCTTCTGGTGGTACAGGACCACGGCGTTTATGGAATGGGGGCCGAAACTGCGGGCGTATTCGAGGTTGGTCTGCAGGTTAAGTTCGCGATAGCCGCTCGATGAAGTATCGGAGCCTATGTATTTCGACCCTTCGCTGCCCAGCTGTGAGAGGTAGTAGGTCTTTTCGCCGCTGACGGGGTCGGTGTCTATTCCCTGAAGACGGTAGAGCCAAGGCGCCTTGCGGAAAGTAAGGGTAGCGGCAGTGTAGGAATAGAACGACGCCTGTCCCCACAGTTTGAGTCCCGGGGTTATCATGTCGAGGTTCTGGTCCAGGCGGACCGAAGTCGTGGTGTTCTCTGTAAACTGCTTGCGGTAGCCTTCCGACAGGTCCATGTAGGGGTTGGTCCACGATGTGGTTCCGTCCCACTCGTCGGTACCGCCGAACACTACATAGTCGACATCGCTGCCCAGCCACTCAGAGGGGTATGTGGGCGATACATTTACGGGATTGGCATATAGAGCCGCGGCAAAATAATGCTGCGTGCTGTAATACGGCATGTTCTTGTAGAACAATATGGACGTCATCTTTATGGACGCCGTGGTGCTGTTGGTCAGTTTGGCGGTCACGTTGCTCTGGAACGAGAACTTGCGTGCGTTAAGGCCGGTGTCGAACGATACTTCCGGGGAGTTTCGCAGCATACCGTTCTGGTTGGCGAACATAGCGCTCAGGAAGTAGTTTACGCGGTTTCCGCCGCCACGTATGTTCACGTCGGCGCTCTGGGCGGTAGAGTACTTGCGGAAAATCATATCGTACCAGTTGACAAGCGGGTACTCATAATTGTTGATTCCCTGCTTGGCAGCCTCGATTTTGGCCGGCAGATAATAATCGTTGCCGCCGCGGGTGCGGAGAGCCTCGTTGTAGTTCTCCATATAAGTTATCCCGTCGGCGATTTCGGATACCTTGGTGAAGGTGTTTACCGTCGAATTGAAGTGGACGTTGATGGACATCTTGTCTGACGTACGTCCGCTCTTGGTGGTAATGACCATGACGCCGTTTGCGCCGCGGGAGCCGTAGAGAGCCGTCGCCGCAGCGTCTTTAAGCACGGCAAACGACTCGATTGATTCCGGAGAGATACCGTCAAGCACCCCTACGCCGACCTCTATTCCGTCGAGGATATACAAAGGCTTGCTGTTGGGGCCGAAGGTGGAAATACCGCGGATCCAGAAATTGGCACCGTCCGAGCCGGGTTCGCCGGATGACTGGGTGGAAATAACGCCGGCCAGGTTGCCCGCAAAAGACTGTGACAGGGTGGGAGAGTGGAGCGACTTGAGCTGCTCGGGGTTGATGCTCTCCACCGAGGTCACTATCGACTCCCTTTTCTGGGTGGTTCCGAAGGCGACCACTACCGCTTCGCTCAATGCAGTTGACGATTCGTCCAGAAAGACCATGCGGAAGTAGTTGTCGTTCTCGGTGGTCTTTATGTTTTTGTCGAGGTATCCCAGCATTGAGAACGTTATTTCCTTGACATCGGCACCTACCGTTAGCGAATAACGGCCTTCAGTGTCGGTGAGCGTGCCGGTGGAAGTGCCTTTAACATACACCGTTACCCCCGCAAGAGGGCTGCGGTCGGTGGTTGCTACTACGGTTCCGGAAAAGGTGCGCTTCGGCGTTGAAGGAGCGGTATTCTTGGGCTCCTCGCCCCGTTTCCGGAGCAGCATGATCTGGGTTCCTTCGATACTTGCCGACATTTGCTGGGGAGCGAGTATCCTGCCGAGCAGCTGGAGAATATCTTCGTCTTTGGCTTCGTCGCTCACCCGCTTTTCCAAGTCAATCTCGGCGGTACGGTAGGCAAAAGTGAATCCGCTCTGTTTTTCCAGATCGTTCAGGACGGTGCGTAACGGCACATTCTGCCAGCTGCCGCTGACCTTTCTTTCCTGCGACCAGGAGATGACCGGAGAGGCCAACAGAAACAGCAGAAGCAATGTTTTTGCTAGTTTATTCATAAGAGAAGTTTTGTGAATTATCGTATCAGGACTATATTGCCTTCGTCGATTATGCGGAGTTCGCAATCGGCGAGAAAGGAGAGGACGGTAAATATTTTTTCTTTGCTCTCGTCGTTGATTTTAAGTGTGATGTGCTGGTCCAGGTCGATGTCTCCCAACGTGCTGACCTTTACTCTGTAGCGGTGCTCAAGATTTTCGATGACTTTGCCCAAGGTGCAGTCCTCA
>JAFWPT010000457.1 GCA_017509375.1 Bacteroidales bacterium
AATTCTGGCCGTTGGTGTAACCGGCAAAGATTACGGTACGGCCGGGGAAATGGGAACGGGCGGCAGTCTGGTATTCGCAGAAAGGCTCGCCCTGGGTGAAGAAGAAAATGACGCCGTTGATGTTTACCGCGCCCATAGTGAAGTCCAGGGTATTCTTTACCTTACCCTCGGCAAAGCGGCTGAGTATGAGATTCTTCCATCCTTCGACATCTTCGTTCCAGCTCCAGTTCAGGGAGAGTTCGCCTCCCCATTTCCGTATGAGTTCAGCAGCGTGTGCTTCAACGGCTTCGGGAGTGACTTCCGCGATGCGGAAAGGAAGGCCCACGGTATCGTTGACCACCTTGAGCTCACCGGTGGGACGCACACGCCCGAATTTTACCGTCAGCAGGGAGTCAGCCAGGCTGCGGCCGCATTCCTCGGCATAATCCACCATCCTGGGACCGCGTGCGGGGTCCATGTTGCCAGCGGCTCCGGTAAGCTGGAAGACGTCTCCGCCCCAGGCTTCCTTGAGAATCCTGGCGGCCACTCCCGGGTAATCGGAAGAGACCAGCAGGCTCTTGTGCCCCATGCACACGGGGTGGCAGGCGAGGTTCATTATGGACACGATGGGCTTCCCGCTACGCTCCAGGAAACGTACGGCATATACATCCCGGTCCACGGGGCCTGTCTCTTTCTCGCAGCGGTTGCCGTTTATGCTGGTCTGCGTCTTGCCGACTTCCATTTTGAAAGGACGGAAGGCGGCTTCTTCCGTGATGGTCTTCACAGCGTTCTCCACAAGCACCCTGTGGAGACGTTCCTTGTGGGAGTAGTTGCTGCCGCCCGGCTCGGCACGCCATCCGCCGTTACGGGGAGCGGAATGAGTGTGGATGCAGTGCATGAAGATGCGGTCCAGCGGGAGTCCGCTCTTTTCCGATATCTCCTTGCGCCACTCCAGGCTCAGGTCGGGCTGTATCTCCATCAGGTCGTTGGAGATTATGCAGGCCTTGTCCTTGCCGTCGGAGACCACCAGACAGTGGGTGTACAAAGGCAGGTGAAGCTCCGTAGAAAGCTCGTTGCGGGCGGCGAAGCCGGCCAGCATGGTGTGCTCGTCCGGAGTGGTGGATATGTCGGCTGCGTTGTAGTTCATTTTCAAGCCGTCTCCCCTGCACCCGGAAAGAATGCAGAGGAGAAGGATTGAAAACGCTGCCGGTACGGTACGAAGTCTCATGTTAGTAAACGTAGCCGGGGTTCTGGACTATGCGTCCCTTGGTCTTGTCGATTTCCGTCTGGGGGATAGGCATCAGGTAGTTAGGATAATCTTCGGGATCCTCCATGCCTGGCTTGTTGGAGCACTTGATGACACCTGTGGGACGGACGCGGTTCTTGTTGGGGAACCACTTCTGGGTCGGGGAAATAGTGAGGCAGCACTCGCCGTAGTCAACCCTGTAGGTTTTGCCTTTCCATTCATAATCAACCAGGTAGAGTACGTCGTTGCCACGGTTGGAATCAATGTAGGAAGCACGCTCGCTGGTGTTGGCCCAATAGTAGTTGAGCTCCTTGTTGCTGAGGTCGAACGGCTGGACGCAACGGTACATGGTATCGGGCTTTGCTCCGCCGGTCAGCAGCATGGTGCGGGTGCCTGCGAAGGGCACGTTCTCGTAGCCGACCGCAATCTTGAGGCGGCGGGTGTCGAAGTAACGGAACGCCTCGAAGGCGAGCTCGATACGGCGCTCGTTCACCACACGGTCCCAGAGATCGTCACCGGACTCGGTCACAGGAGGCATCTTCACGTCTTCGCGGCCGCGGACCTTGTTGAGACAATCGCGGCACACATCGAACTTACCCAGGTGCCAGGCAGCCTCGGCCAGGTTGAGATACATCTCACCCATACGGAACCAGGGATACATCACGTTGCCTATCATGGAATCGGATATATACTTGTCGGGCATATACCACTTGGTAAGGCCGCTGCCTCCGGTATTGGTGATGTGGATCTGGTCGCTGGCCTTCTTGGAAGGCAGCCAGTCCGGTTTGTCTTTCGCAAAATCGGCCCTGGTGCCGGTGGTCTCGTAACCTTCGAGCTTCTGGCCCTTCTCGAACAGCAGGTAGAGCTGCAGGACATCTTCCTGCGGCTTGCCTTCCTTGTCTGTCCACTTGTAGATTTTCCTCGGGTAGATGATGCAGTGATTGAAGCGGGGATCGCGGCCCTTGAAAGGAACGGCTGGATCGTAGCCGGAGCCCTCTTCGAAGATTTTCTTGCCGTTGGCCATCTCATAGTCGAGCCACATAGCCTGGGTGGGGTTGAAGCTCTCCCAGCCGCCTCCGCCGAAGTCCATCAGGGAGTAAAGCAGCTGGGCCTTGTGGGGCTGGTTACTGCTCTGTACGAAATACTTGGCCCAGATGACCTCGGGAGAATTGATGTCGCGCCAGAAGCCGTCGTAGGTATCGTCCAGCTGGTAGGCGCCCTCAAGGTCGGCACGGTCGCAGATAGCCTTGGCGGCATCGTAGGCCAGTTGCCACTTATCTGCGGAGTAGGCTCCGTGGAATATGTTTCCCTCGGGCTTGGCGGGATCGTTGAACAGGGGCGATGCCACGATGAGGGTCAGACGGCAGCGGAGGGCGAGCACACAGTCTTTATGGACGCGGCCGAGTGCCGCACCGCCCTTGTCGGGCAGGAGAGGGTAGGCGGCGTCGAGGTCTTGGTTGATGAACTCCACACATTTGTCGAAATTAGCGCGCTCCTCGACGAAATCGGCGCCGATGTCATCGTGGGGCTTGTCCACCAGGACCACGCCGCCATAGCGCTCGATGAGGTTGGTGTAGGCCCAGGCGCGGAGGAAATAAGACTCGCCGAGCAGGCGCGACTTGGTGGATTCTGACATTGCAGACCCCTTCTCCTCAACGTAGCGGATGAAATAGTTCAGGCGGTAGATGTACTCGTAGGCGCGGTTCCAGATATTGAGGAAAGTGGTACGGGTATTGTGCGCCGGGCCGCCCTCATCCTGGGGAATGATGGAGCTCGGGGTCATGGAACCGTCCGCGATATAACGGGTGGACGTGCCGCCATAGCGGAAGAAACCCTCATCGGAAATACAGCCTATGTTGCCCTCCGTGAACGGATCGGGCATAACGGTGTAGATGGCGTTGATGTAGCTCTCGGCAAGGGCGTCGCTGTTGAAGACGGCCTCTTCGGAAAGCTTGTCAAGCGGCTTCTTGTCCAGGAAGCCGTCATTGCAGGCGGTCAGGGCCAGGGCTGCAAGGATAAAGATGCTTATATACTTTTTCATTGCGTTCTCTTTTACTTGATGACACATACGGCCACACGGTTGGAAGAAGGAGATGCGGATGCATCCCTGTCGGTGCCTGCGGCTCTGCATTCGATACGGTCGGCGGAAATGCCTGCCTTGGCGAGCATATCCTTCACGATTTCGGCACGCTGGCCGGACAGGGCACGGTTGATCTCAGCAGTGCCGGTGGCGGAGTCCGCATAGCCCGTTACGATAATCTTGGCATCGGGATTCTCGTTGAGAATCTGACAGATACGGCCGAGTTTGAAGGCCTCTTCGGGACGCAGCTCGGACTTGCCGATGATGAAGAACAGGTCGTCGGTGTATTCACCGTTAAGCTTGGAAGCGGGAACCTCCACAATCTTTTCGACCACTTTCTCCACGGGAACCTCCACAATCTTCTCTACCACTTTCTCCACGGGGACCTCCACGATCTTCTCCACTTCCTTGATGATTTCCTTGACGGAAGCGGCGGTGGCGGCGGGAGTGCGGGCAGACTTGGATACGGCCTTGGTGGAGCCGATGTGGCCGAAGGTCACCTTGACGCCGAAGTTGAAAATCTTCACCTGGGGATAGGTCTGGTAGCCTTCGTCACTGGTCTCAGGGTCTATGGTCTTGAGCTCGGACAGGGTGAGGAGGTTGTATCCGGCCACGTAGAAGCGGGTGTTGTCGATTCCGACCTGACGGCCGAACACCGTTCCGGGAAGGGTATAACCCAGTTCCACGTTCTTCAGACGCAGGAAGGATGCGTTGCGGTAATAGTAGGAGGTACGGTACACGCCGCCGTTGCCGATATTGGAGGCGATACGGGGGTGGTCGGTGTCGGGATTGTCAAGCGTCCAGGCATTGACCGCGGCATCCATCTCGATGTTGCCGGATACCGGGTCGGTCAGAGGGGCGTAATAGTAACGGGCAAGTCCCTGTCCCTGGAGCAGTATGGACAAATCCAGGTTCTTCCACTGCAGTTCGCTGTTTACGCCGAACACAATCTGGGGAACGGCGGTGAGGTCGCAGCGGAGACGGTCCTGGGAGTCGATGATGCCGTTATTGTCGAGATCCTTGAAGTAGAAGTCACCGAGGCCGGCGCCCGCCATCTGGAGATGATTCTCAAGGTCCGCATTGCTGCGGTTGATGCCTTCGACCTGGTAAATCAGGCTGGCGCCCATGGGGTGGCCGGTCCTGTTCATGTACTGGTGTTTCTCGTCGTAAGGAGTCTCATCCATGTACTCGATGGTGTTCTTGGCGTACATGATGTTACCGGCGACACGGTAGCGCAGGTCCCCGCCGAGGGCCTTGTTCTCATGGGTGAGCTGGAGCTCGACACCCTTGTTGGAGACTATACCGATGTTCTCGTCGGGAAGGTTGCCGGTAAGTCCGGTATAATACGGCACCGACGCGTTGCGGGTGCAGAGGATGTTGCTTCGGCGGGTGTGGAAGAATTCGAGTTCCCATCCCAGGAGGCCGTGGTGGATGTTACCGTCCAGACCGAGGTTCCAGGTGCGGGCCACTTCCCAGGTGATGTTGGCGTTGGGCACGCCGTCGGGAAGGATGAAGTTGACTTCCTTGCCGTCGTATAGGGCACGGTAGGATGTGCTGGTGGTATAGGCGTAGGTGGCCAGGTACTGGAATGCGTCCACCTGGTCGTTACCCTGCTCGCCGTAGGAGGCGCGGAGCTTGAGGTTGGTCAGCCAGGGAATGTTGTTCTGGATGAAAGGCTCTTCGGAAATACGCCAGCCCACGGAGACTCCGGGGAATACGCCCCAGCGCTTGTTTGCGGGGAAGTTCTCGGAGCCGTCCCAGCGCACGAGGGCCTGGATCATGTACTTGCTCTTGTAGTCGTAACCGGCACGGGCGAAGAAGGAGCGGCGTGCGGTCTCGGCAGCATAGCCTCCGATCTTGTAGAAGGACTTGTCGGCATTGCCGGCGAAGAACTCGTCAAGTATGTCGGAGTCGTATTTCTCGATATTGGCGTTGAAGCGGTCGCGGCGGAACTGGCTCTGCTCCATACCGGCGAGAGCGCTCACGTGGTGATCGTTGAAGGTGCGGTCGTAGTTGATGTTGGCATTGACCGTGATGGTGTGGTAGTTGTTCTGGCTCTCGCTCAGGGTAGGGGTGGTGAACACGCCGCTGTCCCTTTCCCGATAAGTCTCTGTAATCTCGTCGTAGGAGTAGCAGGGCCAGTTTTTAGACCAGTTCTTGTTGAAGTTGTTGTGTACGTCGTAGGCCAGCACTGCATTGACAGAGAGCCCCTTGGTGATGGCGTGCAGGTCGTAGTTGCCCCGGAACGTGGTGTTGATGGTGTTGTAGGTCGTGCGGTCGTAACCGGTGAGGTCCTGCACCAGGGCGGCGGGGTTGGAGCCGCTGCGGATGTATCCGTTGGGGTAATACGGCGCGCTGGAAGCATAGCGGCGGGTGGTAATGTAGAAGATACCGTAGCTGTCGGAAGGATAGGCCGAGTAGTTCTTGTGCTGCTGGCGGACGTTCAGGTCGATGCCGAGCTTGAAGTCGTCGGTGACTTTCACGTCGATGTTGGAACGCACGTTGTACTGGTTGTAGTTGGTGGCGGACTTCACGTAGATACCGTCCTGATACTGACCGTTGAACTGTACGAAGTAGCTCACCTTGTCCGCACCGCCCTGCAGGCTCACTCCGTATTTGTGCTGGGAGGAGAAGGGCTTGATGATTTCCTTGAACCAGTCGGTGTTGGGGTAATTGATGAGGTCGTCGCCGTCGATGTAGTGCTGGATCTGCTCTTCGGTGTAGATAGGGGATGCGCCTGTGATGGCACGGGCTGCATTGTAGGCCCTTGCGAACTGCACGGCGTCCGCCATCT
>JAFWPT010000051.1 GCA_017509375.1 Bacteroidales bacterium
GACGGTGTGCAAGCCTACCTACTGGAAATCGGCATATCCCAGAAGGACATCGACGATTTCCGCAAGAATATGCTGACCGACTAACAGTAAGATCGATCTGAGAATAGCGTAAAGCCCCGGGGGCCCATAAATACCGGGTAAATGGCCCCCGGGGCTTTAAGCTATTCTCGGGTTACTGGTTCAGAAAAGCGTCAACTATATCCCTGGCAAGGGCAAATGTATTGTCCAGCCTGTCGTTTACGAGTTCACGGTCGAATTTGCCGCTTGCAAAATCGAGCTCCCACCGGGCCTTTGCAAGACGCTCCACTATGGCCTCTTCGGCGTCGGTGCCGCGCCCTCGCAGGCGCTGCTCCAGGATTTCCATCGAAGGCGGTACGATGAGCACTGAACGTGCAGCGTCGCCGAAGTACTTCTTGAGGCTCACTCCTCCCTTGACGTCAACGTCGAAGATGATTATTCTGCCCTCTTTCCATATACGCTCGACTTCTGATTTGAGAGTGCCGTAGAAACGGTCTTCGTAAACTTCCTCATATTCCACGAAGGCATCTTCGGCTATCAGTTCGCGGAAACGTCCGGCGCTGATAAAGTAATACTCTACGCCGTCTTTCTCTTCACCCCTGGGGGCGCGGGAAGTTGCGCTGACGGAAAATTCGAACTGCTGGGGGTACTGCCCGAGGAGGTAATTTACCACGGTGCTTTTGCCGGCGCCCGAAGGAGCCGAGAATATAAAGACTTTTCCTTTCATCATTTGTAGGTATTTCGCGCTAAGTTACTAATTCTTTCCAAATTAATTGTTATCTTTGCATGATTTGACAGAAAGTTAGTTTTATTGTTTATACATTATGAAAGTTTCTTTTAAAGATCTTGGCCTTGTGAACACCCGCGAGATGTTCGCCAAGGCAGTAAAGGGCGGTTACGCCATCCCTGCGTTCAACTTCAACAACATGGAGCAGCTTCAGGCCATCATCCAGGCCTGCGCCGAGACCAAGTCTCCCGTTATCCTTCAGGTGAGCAAGGGTGCCCGCAACTATGCCAACCAGACTCTTCTCCGCTACATGGCTCAGGGAGCCGTGGAATACGCAAAAGAGCTGGGTTGGAAGCGCCCTCAGATCGTCCTCCATCTCGACCACGGCGACAGCTACGAGCTTTGCAAGAGCTGCGTAGATTTCGGTTTCTCTTCCGTGATGATCGACGGTTCCGCCCTCCCTTACGACGAGAACGTGGCTCTTACCCGCAAGGTCGTCAATTATGCCCACAAGCATGATGTGACCGTAGAGGCTGAGCTCGGTGTGCTCGCAGGTGTCGAAGATGAGGTTTCCTCAGAGGTCTCCCACTACACCAAGCCTGAAGAGGTGATAGATTTCGTGAAAAAGACCAAGTGCGACTCTCTCGCAATCTCCATCGGCACCAGCCACGGTGCCTATAAGTTCAAGCCCGAGCAGTGCACCCGCGACCCCAAGACCGGCCGCCTGGTCCCTCCGCCGCTGGCTTTCGACGTGCTTAAGGCTATCGAGAAGAAACTCCCCGGTTTCCCCATCGTGCTTCACGGTTCTTCTTCAGTACCTCAGGAGTATGTGGATATCATCAATTCCAACGGCGGCAAGCTGCCCGATGCAGTAGGCATTCCCGAGGAGCAGCTCCGCAAGGCCGCCAAGAGCGCTGTATGCAAGATTAATATCGATTCCGACAGCCGCCTGGCCATGACCGCTGCTATCCGCAAGCATTTCGCCGAATATCCCGGCCACTTCGATCCCCGCCAGTATCTCAAGCCTGCCCGCGAGGAGATGAAGAAGATGTACGAGCATAAGATTCTTAACGTTCTCGGTTCCAACGGCAAAGCCAGGTAAGAGAATTGTCGCTTTTTTTAGGGCCCGAAGCTTTTCGGGCTCTTTTTTTTGAAAAAAAAACTTACCTTTGCCGGGTGTAACAAGCGAGGAAGGCCAGATGATTAGGATTTTCTACCGTTCCGGGCTCGAGGTACTGCTCGCCCAGACAGAAAAACAGCTGCCTGCCATCGGCAAGGAAAACGTACTTTGGATAGACCTCATCTCTCCGAGCGGTGAGGAGAAGCGTTCCGTGGAGGCATTTCTGGGCACGGAAATCCAAAGCCGCGCACAGGCCGAAGAAATCGAAAGTTCATCCCGTTTCTGGGAAGACGACAAAGCTATCTACGCCAATACCAACTTCTTGTCTCCTGCGGATGACGAGATGCTGATGGACCCTGTATCCTTTATCCTGACCGACCGCTGCATCACCACCTTGCGTGAAATTCCACTTCGCTCTTTCGATACTCTCCAGCGTAAAATCCAGGCCCTTCCCGGGGAGTTTCCGGACGGCTTCACGGTATTCGTGGAGATTATGGACAAGCGTATCGACCTGGATGCCGACCTTGTGGAGCTTATCTCCAAAGACGTTTCGCAGTTCAGCAAACGTATCAACCAGCAGGAAGATATTAATGAGGAGTTCCTCCTGGATATCAATCAGTTGCAGGAGAATGCCATGTTCGTCCGCGAGAATGTGGTGGACAAACAGAGGCTGCTTTCCAATATCATAAAGAGCAAGCGCTGTCCCAAGAATTCGGAGATACGCGAAGACCTGAGCGTGATTCTGCAGGATATAGCTTCCCTTATCAATCACACTAACTTCAATTTCGAAAGGCTCGAGTACCTGCAGGAGACGGTAGTAGGACTTATCAATCTGGAGCAGAACAACATAATGAAGATATTCACCCTCATTTCGCTGCTCCTCATGCCTGCCACCCTGGTTGCCAGTTTCTATGGAATGAATGTCACCCTGCCATTTGCCGATAAATGGTGGGCTTGGCCGGCAATTGCCCTGCTCATGCTTTTCCTCGTTGTCGGCATCTGGCTGATATTCAAGCATAAAAAGATGTTATGAAAGCTTTGCTACCCTTGTTCGC
>JAFWPT010000458.1 GCA_017509375.1 Bacteroidales bacterium
ATACCGGCTCCGTAGGAAACCGACGCATCTGCGGTAAGTTCGCCTGTGCCGCTGATGGTAAGCGTCTTGCCCTCGGGAACGAAGACGGCGGGATATGGACCGCTCTCAACAGAAGCTGTACCTTGCATGCCGTCTTCCAGAATTAAGTATGCATCCCCAAGGCAGTGGATAGGCGCGTGGCAACAATCAGATGAAGCCTCTAAATTTTCAATATTCAATGTCACCGTTGCTCCGTCGGCGATGGTTATATAGCCGACTTCATTAAACGTTCCACTGATTGTCTGGCCGTCTTTTGCGTCGTAATACCGAAAGTCGTTTTCGTCTCTCTGGGTCACGGAGCTCAGGTCAACACTCTGCGGATATACCTCGCGGTTGATATTGTACACCTTGCTTACGAGCGCCTTTTTACCCAGGTTGGCAATCATAAAGCCGTTGTCTGTATTTAATTTGATGCCGTGATAAATGTTGGAGGTAGCAATACCGGATACATAGCAGGCAAAATTGGCGTTCCCGGAGCCGTCGGTTGTGATTTCCCCTATTTTATACCCCCTGTCATAATTGAAACCATCATCTACTTCATCATCATAATAATAAGATAGTGAACAAGTTGCATCGGCAGGAAGGCCGTTAAGAGTGCAGTTGAAGATGGGGGTACAACGACTCTCATCATTTCTTGTGCATAGAGAGAAACTGCCGCTGTCGTAGAAACCATATACTTCAAGGTGTTTGGTCATCAATTCTTCTACGTTGTCAGCAACCCAACTTCTATAGAAGGAATTCTTCAACTCATCGACTACGAAATCCTCTGCGCCTTCGTGAACCAGTGTCCCTTTGATGCTGGTGCAATCAGCAAACGGGTCAGATGCATCTGTGAATTCAAACGAAGACGCATCATACCTCCTAGCACTTTGATTGTACTCAAACACCTCGAGGTCTCCGGAAAAAGTGGCGCCGGTGCCATCTGTATCCGGTGTTCCATACATATCCAGATAGCCAGCCACAATCTTCTGAGGGTCAGTGCCGGTGATTTCGCCACGGACATACAGACGGTCGCCGGAGGTGAAAGTCAGGTTTCGTGTAGTGCCGCTACTCACAACGGCGCTCTTTGTCTGCATAATGCCTGCACCAGCGGTAACGGAAACCTTGCTGAGGCTGCTTGCTACGGGCTCTTCACGTTGGCAAGATGTACCCGCCATAATCATTCCGGCGCACAGCGCCAGGATGAACATCAGTCTAATCATCTTTTCCATTACCAATCCTCCTCATCGTAACTTACGTTCATACTTGCAGCAGCAGCCTTCGACTGACAGATTACACGAGAGGCTTTCAGTCCCAGGACAATAGCTACCGGAGCCTCATAAGGCTCTTTGCTTTTCCATTCCACCATAGGATATACACTAAACTTAATAAAAATCCGCTTACTCGGCGTTCTTGAGGGCTTTCTTTATCTGCTTCTGGACCTCGGGGTCTTCCAAGGCCTTTTCGGCATCCTGCAGGGTCTCGTCCATGCTCTTCTGGAGGCCCTTGTACATCTTGACGGAGTAGCCGAGCTTGACGTCGTTCTTCTCCAGAAGCTCGATTTCGCAGCGGTGCAGGACCCCGTCCCTGAGGAACGACCAGCCATAACTGCCGACGTAGATCTCAACACCGAAGATGCTGGTGCCGGCGTTGTCCTTGATCATCTGCTCGAGGTCCTTTTCGGCCATAGCTTCGTCTTTGTCACTCTTGTCCTCGAATCCATAGACGTTAATGCCGTTGTCGGCCGCTTTTTTAGTGACGGCGTAGATCCTGCGTACATTCTCGACGTGCTGCTCCTTGGTGTAGGTGTCGCCGTCCTGGATCTTGAAGTTGGCAAGGGCGTCGTGCTCGTCACCGTAATAGGTGTACTTGCTGGTTTCGTTCAACTTGTAGTCGGGCGCCAGGTCGGAGAGCTTGATGCCTTCGTTCTTCTTGAAGTAGTACTCGGCGGCCTCCTTTGAGTAGCTCTCGCCTTCGAAAGCCTTTTGCTCGAGGTTCTTTGCAACCTTTTCGATATCCACCTTGCCGTCCTTCTTATCCGTCTTGTTGCCGCCGTTGTTGCCGCAACCTGCGCAGAGTACTATGCCTGCAGCGCACATGAGAATAAAAGCAAATCTTTTCATAAGTGTCATTTTCCGCAAATATAGCAAAATCATTGATTTCCGGAGATAAATTCCTACTAATTGGATATTTTATGCGCTCACGCATCAGAACTACGCGCACAAGCCGTGCCGCCGTTCTTGCTGCGTTTATCTGTTTTCCCCGCGAACTGACAGCCTTAATTGTCGTCGATGCCTACGTACTTTACGGTCCATCCGGCAGGGACTATCTTGTTCCAGCTGGTGGAGGGATTCTCGAATTCGGAAGCAGGAGGAATGACATCGCTGAGTGATACGCTTGCAGGCATGTTCCCGGGATACTCGATATCATCTTCCAATTGTTCGAAGGTGGACTTTTCATAACCGCTGAACCGGTATCCGGAGGGCGGGCTGAAGTCGAAGCGGTTCACCGCAACAGGCTCATTGCTGCGGTAAGGCACCACCGATCCCCGCTCGGGGTAGAAGATAACGGCGTAGCTGTGAAGCTTGAAATTGTCGGATGCGTTGCTGACCTGTATCTTTGCAAAGTTCCGGATGAGCGGAATGTACTGGAAATACGCATACGATTGGTCAACGTACAAGTGGTGTAATGGTAGTTTCATTACGCAAACCAAATACAACACCAATTCCAGTTACGGAACGGTAGATAACAAGACCGTGCTCGACCCGGAGGACGACGCGGCCCACGTGAATTGGGGCGGCAGTTGGCGAATGCCGACCGCTGAAGAGAGTGACGAGCTAATAACCAAATGCACCTGGACCTGGACAACCCAGAACGGAGTAAACGGAAGACTCGTCACGGGTCCCAACGGCAAGTCCATCTTCCTTCCAGCCGCAGGCCTCCGGTACGACACGTACCTTGGCAGTGCCGGGTCCAACGGCTACTACTGGTCTTCGTCC
>JAFWPT010000459.1 GCA_017509375.1 Bacteroidales bacterium
CAACGAGAAGGAGCTCAGCCGCTGCGTCATGATCAACTCCATCAAGGAGTAATCATTTGATTTTCCAACATTTCGACTTATATATGTAGCCGGGGCAGCTCCGCCTCGGCTACATTTGAAAGAAGGAGTGAGAAATGCAGGACTGTTTCGTACACGAGAGCAGTTATGTCGATCCGGGCGTTACCATCGGCCACGGAACCAAGATATGGCACTTCTGCCATGTCCAGAAAGGAGCTGTAATAGGCAGTGACTGCTCCCTTGGCCAGAACGTCAATATCGGACCAGGAGTACGCATTGGTAACGGAGTACGTATACAGAACAACGTATCGGTCTACGAGGGTGTGGAGCTGGAAGACAATGTCTTCTGCGGTCCTTCCTGCGTATTCACGAACGTACTCACTCCTAGAGCCGGATTTCCGGTAAACGGAGTGTTTTCGCGTACGCGCGTGCGCGAGGGCGCATCGCTGGGCGCTAACAGCACGATAGTGTGCGGCCATACCATCGGCCGATGTGCCATGATAGGCGCCGGTGCAGTGGTGACGGCAGATGTAAAGGACTACGCCCTGATGGCCGGTATTCCGGCCCGTCAGATCGGCTGGGTCTGCGAATGCGGCAAACGCCTGCGCAAGCCAGAACTGACCTGTTCATGTGGGCGCAGCTACCGTCTGGAAGGAGACAATCTCGTCCAGAACGGTAAATAAGATTCTTCGCCAGCCTTATAGGGCGTAAAGCGAAGAATCTGATAACCAATGGATTGCTTATTCTTTTACAGGACGAGCAAAGGCGAAGCTATGCAATTCAGGGATCTAAAGAAACAGTACAGCATCCTCAAGGAGGATATGGACAAGGCATTATTGGAAGCGGTCGCATCCGGTGCATACATAATGGGACCTCAAGTACGCGAACTGGAGCAGGAATTGGCTGCTTACGTCGGTGTCAAGCATTGCCTGAGCTGCGCCAACGGTACCGACGCCCTCACCCTGGCCCTCAAGGCCTGGGGCATCGGGCCGGGCGATGCGGTCTTTGTACCGGACTTCACTTTCTTCTCTTCTGCCGAGGTCGTCTCGCTCGAAGGAGCCACTCCGGTTTTCGTTGATGTCTGTGAAGATACCTTCAACATTGACGCAGAAGACCTTGAGAAGGCAATAAGGCAGACCCTCGAAGAGGGCAGACTCACACCGAGGGTTATAGTTGCCGTTGATCTCTTCGGCCTTCCGGCCGATTATCCCAAAATCCGCGAGATTGCGAACCGCTATGGGCTGCTTATACTCGAGGACGGGGCTCAAGGTTTCGGCGGCAGCATAAACGGTCGCATGACATGCAGTTTCGGTGATATCGCCACTACATCCTTCTTCCCCGCAAAGCCCCTGGGCTGCTATGGCGACGGAGGCGCTGTCTTCACCGACAACGATGGCTGGGCCGCACTGATGGACTCATACCGCGTCCATGGAAAGGGCAGTTTCAAATACGACAACGTGCGTATAGGACTCAATTCGCGTCTGGATACGCTCCAGGCCGCAATCTTGAAAGTGAAGCTAAAGGCCTTCCGTGATTACGAACTTGATGCCGTGAACGCCGCGGCGGAGCACTACACTTCCCTGCTCCGGGATATCGTGGCTACGCCAGACATTCCGGAGGGATTCCGCTCAAGTTGGGCGCAGTACACCCTTCGGCTGCGCGACGCCGCGCAGCGCGATGCGCTGCAGGCGTCCCTCAAGGCCGCAGGCATCCCGTCCATGGTCTATTATCCCAAGCCCATGCATCTGCAAGCCGCATTCAGCAGTGTAGTCCCGGAAGGGACTCAGGGGCTTTGCCCCGTCGCCACCTACCTCTGCGACCGCGTCCTCTCCATCCCTATGCATCCATACCTCAACGATGAGGATATCGATATCGTGAGCAAGACCATCGCCGATACACTCCGATGAAACTTTTCCAGCGTCGCAAACCCTGGGTTACCCTACAATACGAAGAGCAGTTCATACCTGAGAATTACTCTGAACAGGGCGTAGACACTGGAGCGAAATTCGACCGCCACCTGGTGCTGAATCATGACCTGAAGACCATTTTCAAAGCGACCAAGTACCTGGATATCAACGGTATCGAGAAATGGCTGGACGGCCACATGGAGCAGTTCGAAGACAGCACGTTCATCGTCTATACTGACAGGGGTGAAGCGCTGGATGGCCTGAAACCTCACAAACCGGAGCTGATCATCAACAAGATGGCTCTCACCCGCATAAGGCACCTGAACACGTTCCTGAACAAGGCCAACGAAGTCCTTGTAGACGGCGGTTATCTCTGGGTGCACTCGCGTACTGCGAGGCTCAAGCGTGAGATTATGCTTAAGGCACATCCGGGCATTCCCGGAAGGATCCTGTACTACAGCCACTACATCTGGCACCGTGTCTTCCCTAAGTTGAAATGGACGAAATGGTTCTATTTCCGGGTGACGAAGGGCCAGAACCGCACATACCACCGCGTAGAACTTCTTGGACGCATGTACAGGGCCGGATTCGAGGTCATAGACGAACGCTTCCACAATGGAGAATACTACATCCTTGGCCGCAAGTTCCGTGCTCCCATCTGGGACGATGACCCGACGACCGGCGCTCTTGTAAAACTCAACCGCGTGGGCTTCAAGGGCAACATGATCGGAGTATACAAGTTCCGCACGATGTACTCGTATTCCGAGTATCTTCAGCCCTACATGCTCGAGCATGAGGGGCTTCAGGACGGAGGTAAATTCGCGCACGACTACCGCGTGAACGGCTGGGGCAAGCTTCTGCGTAAGTCATGGCTGGACGAACTGCCCATGTTCATCAACATTCTGAAAGGGCAGATGAAACTTGTGGGCGTACGTCCGTTGAGCAAGCATTATTTCAGTCTTTATACTCCTGAAATGCAGAAACTCCACACCAGCGTGAAACCAGGCCTGCTCCCTCCGTTCTACTATGACGAGCACTCCCCCGTCACACTGGAGGACGTACAGGCATCGGAGAAAAGATACATCGAAAGCTATCAGCGGCATCCCTTCGCCACCGACTGGCGCTACTTCTGGGGTACGTTGAGGAACATCCTATTCAAGCATAAAAGATCGA
>JAFWPT010000460.1 GCA_017509375.1 Bacteroidales bacterium
CGCCTCCTTATTTTGGCTTTATCACTCATTAGATGAAACGATTTTCATCTAATTTGAGTAAAACTCAATAAATCATCAAATTATAAAGGATTTACCAACCAGAAATGTCTATTATATCGAATTGAACGTATTATTGGTGTAACTCCTTAAAATACAGGCGCTTGAGACTAAATCTCAAGCGCCTGTATTCTGCAAAAGTCTGGATGACTGGACTTGAACCAGCGACCTCCTGGTCCCTAACCAGGTGCGCTACCAACTGCGCCACATCCAGAAGTGGACTGCAAAAGTAGAAAATATTCTGAACACCTGCAAATCTTTTTTTGTAAATTTGCACGTTATGACTATAGACATGGAAACCAGGCAGGTGCCGGTCCTGCTTCTTACCGGCTATCTGGGAAGCGGTAAAACCACCCTTCTCAACCGTATTCTTTCGAACCGAAAGGGAATCAAGTTCGCCGTGATTGTCAACGATATAGGCGAGGTCAATATTGATGCCGGCCTGATCCAGCAGGGAGGCGTGGTCGGGCAGGGCGACGAGTCCCTGGTAGCACTCCAGAACGGATGTATCTGCTGTACCCTCAAGATGGACCTCGTATCCCAGATTGCGGATCTGCTGTCGTCCAGGCGTTTCGACTACATAGTAATCGAGGCCAGCGGCATCTGCGAGCCGGCACCTATCGCCAACACCATCTGCACTATGCCCAGTTTCGGCACCCAATATACCCGGGGCGGAGTTCCTTACGTGGACTGCATTGTCACCATAGTGGACTCGCTGCGTATGAAGGATGAGTTCTCCGGAGGCGCGGCCCTCGAAAAGGAAGATATTGAGGATGACGACCTTGAGCGGCTTATCATAGAGCAGCTGGAATTCTGCAACATAGTGCTGCTGAACAAGGCTTCAGAGCTGAATGCGGAAGAGCTTGGGCGCCTGCGCGCCATAGTGAAAGGCATCAATCCCGGGGCCAAAGTACTGGAGTGTAACTACGGCGACATCGACCTTGACGAGATTATCTACACCGGGATGTTCGACTTCGACGCGGTGGCTACCTCCGCCGCCTGGATCGCTGCGATAGAGGGAGAAGACGAGGAAGAAGAAGCTGAGGGCGAGGCCCTTGAATACGGTATAGAAACCTTTGTGTACTACCGCCGCGAGCCCCTGGATATCAATAAGTTCGATAATTTTATCTTCAAGCGTTGGCCCGCCGGAGTCATTCGTGCCAAGGGACTTTGCTACTTTGCAACGGAGCCCGGCCAGTGCTACCTGTTCGAGCAAGCCGGCCGTCAGAAGACCATAAAAGACGCGGGTTTGTGGTATGCCACCATGGACGAGTACGAACTTGAGCTGCAAATGGAGCGGGACCCCCAGCTCCGAAAAGACTGGGATCCAGTTTATGGCGACAGGATGCAGAAAATCGTTTTCATAGGGCAGCACCTCGACAAAGAGGAGATTACCCGGCTCCTTGACGATTGTCTGGCATAATTTCTCCAGCCCATGCAACGAAACTCCCTGTAATTGCATCTATTACTATATGTTGAAGAGAATCGGCATATTGCTTTGCGTTTCCGCTTTCGCACTGGCCGCCTGCTCCAAAGACCTGAATTACGAATCGATGGACCTTGCACCCAGAAGTTCGGCTTCGGCTCATGACGGCAGTCAGGAAGGTGGCGGGGGAGTTGCCGGGAAAGTTACCGCAGGCGAATGGAACGACCTTGACAACTGGTTTTTCTGGGGCCCGCTCATGAACGGGGAAAAAGAAAACCAGATGCAGACAGAATATACCAGGATGCCGGATTACTGGCGTTTTTACACCAACAGGAGGGTGGCGGTGAGAGTGGCGGATGCAAACGGCACGCCCCAGAACGATGTGGAGGTGGAATTGACCGGCGGCGGCAAAACTATATGGAAGTGCCGTACCGACAACCTCGGTCGGGCGGAAGCCTGGATAGGGCTTTTTGATCCTCGCGCCACCAGTGGCGACCTTGCAGTTTCCCTGAATGGTGTAAAACAGGAAGGTGTCCCCGCGGTTACCACCTGGAAGTCGGCGTACGTGGAGAATAACGACTATGTCTTTTCAGCAAAAGCTCCGGAAGCCGTAGCGGACATACTCTTTATAGTGGATGCTACGGGCTCCATGTCGGACGAGATAGACTTTCTAAAGGCCGATTTGCTGGATATACTGCAGAAAGTGCGCGAACTGAAAACCGGCACTGAAATCCGCACGGCCTCCTTGTTCTACCGTGACGTAGGGGACGAGTACCTCACCGTTCATTCTCCTTTTACCCCGGATTCCAGCAGCACCATAGAATTCATTTCCGGTCAGAGCGCCGATGGCGGCGGAGATTATCCCGAAGCTGTCCACACAGCACTGGAGCAGTCTTTGAAAGAGTTGGACTGGAAGCAGTCCGCCAGCACGCGTATAGCTTTCATGCTGCTTGACGCCCCGCCTCATCAAGACCACCAGGGAGTAATCCAGAGTCTGCAGAAATCCATTTCCGCTTAT
This sequence comes from Bacteroidales bacterium, assembly GCA_017509375.1. Next base: position 2,502 of record JAFWPT010000460.1, read on the forward strand.
GCAGAACGCGGAATCAAGCTTATACCTGTAGCTTCCAGCGGGGTTGACAAGGCGACTGAATTCCTTCTCCGGTTCTTCGCCATTTCTACTAACGGTACCTATGTATTCCTCACAGATACCAGCGGTATCGGAGACAGTCACCTGCCCGCCA
>JAFWPT010000461.1 GCA_017509375.1 Bacteroidales bacterium
CTACACCTTCACCGGCACCTCGGGTGTGCGTACCGGCGAGACGGGTTCCGTGACAGTGAACGGCAGCACCATCTCCTACAGTCTGGCCACATCCGGCCTCCTTACGGTGAGCCATTCCCTGGACGGAGTCTATTCCCCTTGGGAGATATACGCCACGATCACCAACGAAGACAACTGCACGCAGGACATCATAATAGTACAGAATCCTTCGATCGCTCTCATCAGGATGGCGAATTCAGGCAATATATTCGTGAACGGATATTTCGCCCGTATGGACACAAAGCCTACCACTTCGTGGGGCAATAACACCAACAGGTACAGCGACCAGGGCAGTAATTGGTACCATTGCACCAGTTTCTGGTCCACCAACAACACCAGGGCGGGTCAGGTAAACAACAGCACCCAGACCAAAAACGGCCGCACCACCGGCACCTACGGCACGATAATGGGTTCTACCAGCAACCTTGATGCGTCCATATCCACCAGTTTCTACACTACGGAGGTCTCCGTTTCGGCTTTCAACAGTTCCAACGACAGTTATTCGGCCAACGGTTCCACCGTCCACTACCGCATTGGCGATCCGCGGGTTCCTTCTTCCGCCCATTACAACGGCTCTTCGGCCTGGACGTCGTATTCCAACTTCTACGACTATATGTACTACAACGGGCAGAATACCACTACGGAATCCTATGCCGCATGGCAGAGCCCCGAGGATATACTCATAACTTCCCAGGCGGAAGTGGACCGCAATGTCATAGCGCCTTATTTCCTGGTGTCGTCGGCCCTCAATGCAAACACCGGTCTTACTTTTGACCAGGCGGTGAAGCGTGCAGCCACCTATCAGGAGGTGGGTTATCCCGCAGGCCGCTGGAGAATACCTTCAGAAGCGGAGATGGCGTTTATCGTGGCCCGTCAGAACGACGGCACCATTCCCACACTCTATGCTACCGGCAGTCCCTACTGGTCCGGCAGCGGACGGCTGCTGACCCCGTCTGCCGGAGGCAGCATCAGTTTCTCGAACAGTGACGGCTTCACGCACTCGGTGCGTTTTGTCTACGACCTCTGGTACTGGGGCACCGAGGCGTCCACCACCAACACCTACCATCCCAACGGACATCTCTACGATTACGACTCGTCGGGTAACGCAACAGCAAGATAAGCTTATGAAAAAGACTCTTTCCATATATTTTGCAATAGTCGCGGCGGCTCTGTCGTTGCTCGTCTCCTCGTGCGTAAAGGAAGAGGATTTCTCTCCCCGCAAGGAAAAGCTTTCCGGCACCGTCAATGGAGATTACGTTACGCTGGACGGCTCCATGAGCCTTCCTGCACGGCAGGACTGGGTCGCCACCCGTTCGGCAAAGATGGGAGAGGAAACCCCCACGGTGAAATTCCTCTACCTCGCCGTCTTCAATTCCAGCGACATTCTCTACGAGATACGCAAGGCTAAGCCCGGAACCCAGTCGCATCCTACCGCAGTGGACGCGGGATTCAACTGCGGCAGCGAGAGCGAGAACTATCTCACCTACTTCCATGTGGATTCCCTTACCCTGGTTCCTTCCGGAAGCCGCTACATCCACTTCATCGCCACCACGAAGGCTATCGACACCTTCGAAAGCATGCAGATGAACCTCACCGACGAGGCCAACTTTGTGCGCTATCTCACCACCACCGACGCAGGTCTGGCCTACTGGTCGCGCAGGGAGTACAACGGTATAACGGAGACTTCCGACATGAAGGGCATCAAGATGATACGCAACTTCGCCAAGGTGAAGGTGAAGACCGACCCGTCCGTCACCAACTTCGAGATAATCGGTTTCAAGGTGATGGACACCCCGGTATACGGCACCATCGCCCCGTTCAATACGAACTCGGGAGAATATGTTACGGTGGACGGGGATGTGCAGCTCAATTACGACCGTTTCGCCGATTACGCGACAGCAGCCTCCAAGGATACGGCCTACACATGGCTCACGAACAGCAACCAGTACGAGGGCTTCATGCCTCCCGTCATCGAATACAACAGCTGGGACGCCTATTATTCTTCCGACGGTTCGGACACCATGGACGCCAATGACATCTGGATCGATGCGGGCTCTTCGGATTATCTCTACGAATGCTCCTATCGCCCCGACAGGAACCCCTTCATCATCATCAAGGGACGCTGGCGTGCGAGCGGTACCGTAACGTCTTCCGACCCGGTCTATTATTACAAGGCCGATTTCGTCTATCCCGGAGAACACGGCAACGAGTACTACAACATCCTTCGCAATTTCTGCTACACCCTCAATATCACGGGTGTGAGCGGCAAGGGAAGCGAGTCGGTGCACGATGCGGTGAACAGCATAGCCCTGAACAACTTCGAAGGCTCCACAATGGCTCAGGAGCTTACCAATATCGCCCTGGACGACAGCCGCCTGTATGTGAGCAAGACGGATGTGCTGCTCACCTCCGGCAACTCCTTCACCATGTACGTGAAGAGCCGTACCGGCAGCGACTTCACCACGGACGACAACGCAAAAATATACAGGAGGGTGAGCGAGCCTGTCAGCGGCGGTTACATAGTAGCCGATTCCACTAAGATATCCATCGCCTCCTCCAACGAAACGTCCGGCTCTTACAGCGGATGGCGCAAGGTGACGATTACCATCGCCAATTCCGATCAGCTGCACCAGGGCGAGGTGTGGAAGCAGTCTATAGTTTTCTACAACGCTTCCGGACTCACCCGTACGGTGAATCTCACCCTGCGCAAGCCCATGTCCCTCACCGTGGACATGCAGGATGTGGTAGAAGGGATGCGGGATACCGAATGCGAACTCAAGTTCTCCATTCCGGCGGGACTCACCGAATTCCGCTTCCCCATGTATTTCTACATCGAGCAGGAGAACAATACGCTGTATCCCAAGGCCCTGGCGAGCGGTGCCAACGAGGCCCTGTCCGTGGTGACCGGCACTTCCATGATTCCCGGAAGCAGCGGCGTCCACACATACTACTACAGACGTATCCTCACATGGGACGAATACAGCGGCACCGCGGCCGACGCGAATGGTATCAAGACCTTCTCCGCCTACTTCAAGAGTCTGGTGGAACACAGCGCCACCACCGTCTGGGTATTTCCCGACGAGAGTAACAATTTCTTTTATCCCTACGACGACGTAGAGAACGTATATACCAACAAGGATTCCTTCCTTAACCAGAAGATAGCCGGCAAGGTCACATTCCCATACTACGGCCTTCAGCTTGCAGTGGGCGGAAGGACGACGGTGGAGGCTTCCGCCAATTCCGATGCCACGATAGAGTATTCCTCTTCCAACCCGTCCGTAGCGACGGTAAACGCTTCCGGCTTGGTGACTGGCGTAGCCGCAGGTACGGCCACCATCACCGCTTCAGTCGCGGAAACCGGCAGCTATACCGCCGCGTCTGCATCCTACACCGTAACCGTCA
>JAFWPT010000462.1 GCA_017509375.1 Bacteroidales bacterium
ATGTCATAATGATCTTCGCAGGTCACAGCAGGGCGGCCGGAGATAATAACGGAATATGGCCGTGCTCTTCCGATGCCAAGATAATGTCCAAAGGCAGCACTCTGGATGTAATCGGATATTGCTGCGGCCCGGAACTGGAGGGCTCCAGCGGTACTACGATGGCAGGAATTGGCCATATCTGCCATGAATTCGGGCACCGCATGGGACTTCCCGATTTCTACGACACCAACAAGTCCGAGCACGGAAGCAATGTAGCCGTAAGCTGCGAGGAATATTCCCTCATGGACCATGGCAGCTATAATAACAACGGCAAGACCCCTCCGCCTCTCAGCATACTGGAAAAATCCATCTGCGGCTGGGCCAGCATAAACGACATTCCGGAGATAAGCTCTTCCGGAAGCATAGAGTTGCACGAAATCGGCCAGGATCCATCCCGCACGAGAGCGTTGGCCATACCAACCGACCAAGCCGGCGAAATTTTCATTTGCGAGTACAGGACAACGGCAAGTTCCGTCAACAAATGGAACGCCGGGCTTTCGCGAGGAGGGCTGCTGGTTTATCACGTTGACCTTTCCGACAGGGAAATCACCCAGGACGGAGAGTCATACCCGGCCGCCGACTGGTGGGACAAGGGCACAATAAACAACAACGGGGGTCATCCGCTTTTCTACCTGATACCTTCAGGGGCACAGAACAGCCTCAGGAATACGGACATGGCGAAGGTTCCATTCCCCGGCAGTCAGAATATCATCAAATACAGGCCTGTAAGCTGGAACAACACCGTAGCCTACGTCTCCCTCAGCGGCATTTCTTACAATTCCTCCATGGCGTCAAATCCTACCCTGACGTTCAACGCCAACGTGCGCCAGTTCCCGCTCATCAACAATCCCAAGGACGGGATTTACTCAAGCGGCAGCGAACTTACGCTCAAGCTCAGCCCTGGCAGCAACGACAGCGAAACAGTGTCGCAGTGGTTCTTTGACGGGCAGGAAGTAGTGAGTTCGGAGCCCAGGCCAAAGGTAGCTCTCACCGCAGGAGGACATGTGGTTGAGGCACTTCTGAGCTCAGGCAAAAAGCTCCGGCTCGACATTACCGCAAAATAAAAAGCGGATATTCCATTGTTTAGAGCCCGTCAGCATCTCAGACAAATTATCACACACGGGCCGACAAATTGCGCCGTAGCACGAACCAAAAGAACGCCCAGGATTATCTAAATTAGCATGCTTAATATTACGAAACCATGAAAAGAGCACTTCTGCTATTAGCCATCCTCGCAGGCGCCTCCTGCACCACAAATCAGGCGTCAAAACAAACGTTCAACAGGGCCGAAGCCATCGCCGCCCAAATTCATAACCCGGACAGCAAGTATGTCGTCGTTGCAGTGCATCGCGGCGACTGGCGCAACTACCCCGAAAATTCCATTCCCGCAATCGAGAGCGTCATCCGCATGGGTGCTGACATCGTAGAGATCGACGTGCACATGACCGCCGATTCCGTACTGGTCCTCTGCCATGACGGCGACGTGCTGCGCACCACCAACTTCTCGAAAGTCTTCAAGGACGAGCCTGGCAAGAGTGCCCGCATCTCCAACCTCACTCTGGACGAGATAAAGCGGCTCAGCCTCAAGAGGGCCCACGGTGTAGCCATCGACACCCTGCGCATGCCCACTCTGGAAGAAGCGCTGATGTGCACAAAGGACCGCATCTGCGTAAACATCGACAAGGGCTATGACTACTACGACGCAGCCCTCAAGATTACAGAGAAGCTCGGAGTCACCGACCAGGTCCTCATCAAGGGCAAGAAGCCCATCGAGGTCGTTGCCGAACACGAGGCTCCCTACCCTCACAACATGATGTACATGCCCGTCGTGGACATCCAGAAACCCGGCGGCAAGAAGCTCTTTAGCTCCTACCTGGAGCAGGGCGTCGTCCCTCTCGCTTACGAGGTATGCTGGCAGAACAACGACGATGCCGCATTCGAGGACGCCTGCGAAGCGATCATCGACCAGGGCTCAAAAGTATGGGTCAACACCATCTGGGCCAGCCTCTGCGGAGGTGACGGCAACGATGACGACGCCGCATTCCAGGAAGAGGACCCCGGAAAGGTTTACAGGCAGTATATCGACGCCGGAGTAAGCATGTTCCAGACCGACCGCCCCGAACTTCTCATCGGCTGGCTTACCAAGATAGGCCGGCATACCCTCTAAGCCATAACGAACTTTGAAGATACTGGATTTTTACCGCATCAGCCCCCCGTCGGCCGTAAAGGTCGCCCCGGGAAAAACTGACAAGACATACAAGAGTGCCAGGATGCAGACTTTCGTAGCCGCTACCCTGGGATACGCACTGTATTACGTCTGCCGCCTCTCGATGGGCGTCATGAAGCAGCCCATCATCGATGCAGGCCTGCTCAATGCCACCCAGCTGGGTATCGTGGGCGCATGCCTCTACTGGACCTATGCCGTGGGCAAGTTCGTCAACGGCTTCCTGGCCGACAACGCCAACATCAAGCGCTTCATGGCCACCGGCATCATCATTTCCGTCGCCATGAACTTCATAATGGGAGTTCTGGGAGTGAGCGCCCTTAACGGCACCATTGCGAACGGCGCCCTGTTCATCGCATTCTGCATTTTCTGGGCAATCAACGGATTCGCCCAGTCGATGGGAGCTCCCGCCAGCATTGTCAGCCTCTCACGCTGGTTCCCTCTCAAATCCCGTGGCACATTCTACGGCATCTTCAGCGCCTCGCACAACATAGGCGAAGGCCTCTCATTCATATTCGTAGGCTCGATCGTAGCCGCATTCGGCTGGAAGTGGGGCTTCTTCGGAGCCGCTCTCGCCGGCCTCCTCGGCTTCGTGCTGGTAATGCTCTTCTTCCACGACAACCCCGACAGCAAGGGGCTTCCGCCCATTGAAGTCCTCTCCGGCGAAAAGACCCAGGAAGAGTATGACGCCACCCACGAGAGCGAAGCACTTGCTGCCAAGGACGCACAAAAGGCCCAGCGCGAAGAGACCAAGAGAATGCAGCGCGCCGTCATCAAGAACCCCGGAGTCTGGATTCTGGCCCTTTCGAGCGCATTCATGTACATGAGCCGTTACGCCATCAACGAATGGGGAACCATCTTCCTGCAGGAAGCCAAGGGCTACGACCTGGCAGGGGCCGCCGCCATCATCGGCGTCAATCCCATCTTCGGCATACTCGGAACCGTGGTTTCCGGCTGGCTGTCGGACGTCCTGTTCAAGGGTGACCGCAAGTATCCGGCGTTCGTCGCCGGACTGCTCGAGAGCATCGCCCTCGCCCTCTTCCTCTTCGGAGGTCCGGCAAAGTGGGTCAACATCCTCGCAATGGTACTCTTCGGAATCGCCATCGGCGTACTCATCAGCTTCCTTGGCGGACTGATGGCAGTCGACCTCGTACCCCGCAAGGCCAGCGGCGCCGCACTCGGAATCGTCGGCATCGCATCTTACGCCGCGGCGGGCCTGCAGAATATCGTCACCGGCCTGCTGCTCGACAGCAACACCGTAAACGGAGTACACGATTTTACCTACGTGAGCTGGTTCTGGCTCGGAGCGGCGGTAATCTCGTGCCTGCTGCCCATACTCAACTGGAAACGCAAACAACAAGTAATATAAGGATGAAACTTTTTTACACGTCACCGCAGGTCAGCGAGGAGCTACAACTCCCGGAACTTGCATATTTGAGAGCCGCATCGGGCCAGATTCAAGATTACGAAGAAATTCCCGATACCTGGGACTAATGCACACCGCCATGAAAAAGACACTAGTTTTCTCCGCTGTCGCCGCGTTATTGATCGCTGGCTGCGAGAAAGAAGCACCGGAGCAGGAAATCGTCCCTGCCGCAAATGTCAAGACCATACTGTCAGCCAGTCTTCAGCCGTTAAGCAAAACCGAAATCAACGGTGTAAAGGTCAGCTGGGCTTCGGGTGACGCCATCAACGTCAACGGAGTGACGTCTGAGCCCATCACCGAAGGCACGGACAAGGCAGAATTCGGTTTTACCGAGGAGCTCACCGCTCCGTACAACGCCGTATATCCCGCATCCATTTACAAAGATGCGGCTTCGCTCACCCTTCCCGAAAGCTGGGAGGCAAGTCCCATGCCCACTCCCCTGCTGGCCACGTCCGAAACGGAGACTACGCTCAGTTTCCGTCCTGCCACAGCCCTTCTCAAACTTCAGGTCACCGGCAGCGGACAGACACTCGACAACATCTGCGTTACCGCCCTTGGCGAGCAGGTTCTCAGCGGAGAATTCAGCGTTGATTGGAATGCCCTTGCCATAGCCCCCGTTTCCGGCAGCAAGAGCGTTTCGGTCAAAGTAGGCGCCGCCCTGAGCAGCGAGCCCGTCATCGTGTATGTCCCTGTTCCTGCAGGAGAATACCCCGAGGGCCTTCAGATAGACTTCAACGCCGGAACAGCCACCATGCGCAGGACCCTGAGTGGCCGTACGCTCGCCGCAGGACAATTACGCTCCATGCCCGCCCTCGACCTGTCCGGCAGCAAGGGCATTATGTCCGCAGCCGACTTCATCGCGTTCGCAGAGGCCGTCAACGCAGGCGAATCCACCGCCCCCTGGGAGAACGAGGCCGGCGTTGTCAACCTGCTTGCGGACATCGACTTCACCGGCGTCACCGACTGGGTTCCTGTGGGGAACGCCACTGCCCCGTGGAGTTCCTACAACCCCGAGAAGATCACCGCAGGCCATGCGTTCACCGGAAAATTCGACGGCAACGCACATCATATCAAGAATCTGCATCTCGTGTGCAACGAGACGGTAGCAGGCAAGCACTTCGGACTTTTCGGCTACGTGGGCCCTGGAGCTTTGGTACAGAACTTCGTCATCGAAGACAACTGCTCGCTTACCGTCAATTCATCAGCATTCATCAGCGCAGGCATGATTGCAGGCGTGGTATTTGACTCCCAGGTGCGCGACATCACAAGCTACGCCCCAATGACCTACAGCGGCAGTGCAACCGAAGCCCTTCACATGGCACTCATCGGCGGCATGTACTCAAAGAATGTCGGTTCCATCATCGACAGCGTGCATAACAGGGGCGAAATCAAAGCGACTAACTCCGCCAACCTCAATGCAGGAGCCACCAGTATCCATATAGCCGGCATCGTGGGATTCGCCAACGCACCCAGCGGAAATGCAAAGCGGAACGTCATCTCCGACAGCAACAACTTCGGCGACATCGACTCCCAGACCGGCAGGACTTCGGGCATCGTTGCCGCAGCCAACTCCTGTACCGACATCGTCGGCTGCGAGAATCATGGCAACCAGCTCAACAGCATGCCGTCGGATGGCGCCGCGCGACTTGGCAACATAACCTGCATCGCCGCAAACGGCTCCTCCCTTACGCGATGCAAGAACTACGGCAATCTGGTCTCCACCACCGCAGGACGCGTCGGCGGCCTTCTGTGCCTTCCCAACACGGACAACGTGACATACTCCCAGTGCGAGAATTACGGCGAGATTATATCGGACAACGAGTTCCGCGGCGTATTTTTCGCCTACAACAACAAAGTATCCAATTGGAACACTTGTCACGCCTCCGGAAAGGTTGGCACATACAACAACGGAACCTACCAGTACGACATCTATCCCGAAAGCACCAAGATAAAATATCTGGGCTACAACGACGGCAGCAAAGGCACCTATAAAGACATCACCTATGACATCGCCACCGGCGACGAACCCGTCATCGACAAGCTCAACGTAGATGCCGACTACCGTATCTTCTTCATTGGCAACAGCTTTACCAAAGATGCAGTGGAGCACCTGCCCGGCATAATCAAAGCCGCAGGGCTCGACAACATCCAGATGGTCCACATGTACTACGGAGGCCGTACCGTACCGGAATACAACAACGGATGGTTCACATCCAGCGACTACAGCTGTTACGTATGTAATCCCGGCGAAAGCGGCTGGACCACTCTCAAGAATTACACGCTCGCACAGATAGCAAGCGCCAACAAGTATGACGTTGTCACCGTCCAGGAACACACCGGACGCCTGCTGGCATGGGGATGGACAAGCACTGAAGAGGCTGCCGTCAAAGGCATAGTATCCAAGATAAAGGAGGCCCAGACAGCCCTCGGCGGCAGTCCCAAGCTGTACTACATCCTCTCGCAGGCATATTTCGACATGTCAAAGGCCGAGAAAGTCACCAAGCCCTTCAGCAACCAGGCCGAAATGTGGACAATCATCGCCGCACAGGCCAAGACGGCAGTCGAGACCTGCGGATTCGACGGAGTAATCTCCACCGGAGCGATGCTGCAGAACCTGAGGACCTCATCGATAAACAACGAAATGGACCTCACCCGCGACGGCTACCACATGGACTACGGCATCGCCCGTTACGGTGCGTCCTGCACGGTGTTCGATAGTTTCATCGGCCCCGACAACGGCAACGTGAAGCTTGACTCCAACACTTACCGCTACACGGTCTCTTCCACCACGGAAGGCAGCTACTCCACTCCCGTTACCGATGCCAATGCTCCCATTGCCCTGCAGGCGGCACGCTACGCCATTGCCAACCCCTACCAGGTAACCGACATGAGCTCAACCGGAGACGTGGAGAAGATTTTCATCTCCAATTCCGAGGAGCTGCTCACATTCGCCCAGAGGGTGAACAGCGGCGACGAGGCTGCAAAAAGCGCAGACGTTACGCTCACTGCCGACATCGACTGTTCTTC
>JAFWPT010000463.1 GCA_017509375.1 Bacteroidales bacterium
ATGAAAGTATTCATGCAGAGATTCGCCGGCCGCTACGAGGGCGTCACCAACCGGGACAGTTTCAGCTTCGGCGCCGCAACCGCCCTGCTGTCGGCATTGATATACTCCGGCTTCTATCTGGCTTGGGTACTGTTTATCCAGCCGGATATGTTCAAAGAGTCCATTGATGCTGCGATGCAGTTGTACGAAGGCATATTCACCGAGGCCCAGCTTGAACAAATGGAGCAGCTTGTTCCCAAGATGCCAAGCTACACTTTCTTCGTGAATCTCATCTGGTGCTGGTTGTTCGGCACAGTTCTCTCGGCCATCCTGTCCCGCAATATTCCATCCCGCAATCCTTTCAACGAGGATTCCGGCACCAATTTCCAGTAGAGTATGGATATTTCAGTCATTGTTCCGCTGCTCAACGAGCGCGAATCGCTGCCCGAGCTCAAGGACCGCATCAGCGCGGTAATGCAGGAGAATGGGTGGAGCTACGAAATATTGATGATAGACGACGGCAGCACCGATGGCTCCTGGGAATGCATCAAGAGCCTCGGCGAGGCCGACAGCCACGTGCACGGAGTGCGCTTCCGCCGCAACTACGGAAAGTCCGCAGCCCTGTTCTGCGGCTTCGAGAGGGCGTCCGGGGACGTAGTCTTCACCATGGACGCCGACCTTCAGGATGACCCTGCAGAGATTCCGGAAATGTACCGGATGATAAAAGAGGACGGGTACGACCTGGTGAGCGGCTGGAAGAAGCACCGCAAAGACAACGCCCTCACCAAGAACCTGCCTTCCAAACTATATAACGCCACTGCCCGCTGCATTACCGGTATCAAGCTGCACGACATGAACTGCGGCTTGAAGGCCTATCGGAATGAAGTCGTGAAGAGCGTGGAGGTGTACGGCGAGATGCATCGTTACATCCCCTATCTTGCCAAAAATGCAGGTTTCACAAAGATAGGCGAGAAGGCGGTACGCCACGAGAAACGCAAATTCGGCAAAAGCAAATTCGGCATAGAACGCTTCGTGAACGGTTTTCTGGACCTCCAGAGCCTGTGGTTCCTGAGCACTTTCGGCAAAAAGCCCATGCATTTTTTCGGCACCACCGGACTGCTGATGTTCCTTGCAGGTTTCGTCATGACGGTATGGATTATCGCGGCAAAACTGGTGCACCAGGCTAACGGGCTGAAGTTCAGGGCAGTCACCGACCAGCCGCTGTTCTATCTGGCCCTGCTGGCCGTCATTCTCGGAGTCCTGCTGTTCCTCGCCGGCCTGCTCGGCGAAATGATAGCCCGCTCCAACCCTGAACGCAATTCGTACAACATAAAAGAGGAATTATGACAATAGGCATCTGCAACGACCACGCTGGCGTGGAATACAAGTTCAAGCTCATCAAATACCTTGAGAGCAAGGGGCATACGGTCGTGAATTTCGGCACCGATACGGAAGACTCCTGCGATTACGCCGACTTCGCGCACCCTCTTGCCCTGGCTGTTGAGAGCGGCAGAATAGACAAAGGCATAGCTATCTGCGGCACAGGCAACGGCATGGCCATTACCCTGAACAAGCACCAGGGAATCCGTGCAGGCCTGGCCTGGAACACCGCCGTCGCCCATCTGGTAAAGAGCCACAATCTTGCCAACGTGCTCGTGATGCCGGCCCGCTTCGTGAGCTACCGGATGGCCGTGAGCATGGTCCGGGAGTGGCTGAGTGCCGAATTCGAAGGAGGCCGTCACGCCCGACGCATCGAAAAGATTCCTGTGAAATAGCCCTTCGCAGCAGTGCTCTCACACGACATATCCGACTACCCAGACGGCATAGTGCTGCCGGTGGACAAGCCGTACCGCTGGACATCCGCAGACCTGGTCCGCAAGATCAAATGGGCTGCCTGCAGGCACTTCGGCAAGAAGAACCTGAAAGTCGGTCACGCCGGCACGCTCGACCCTCTTGCCACCGGAATACTGCTGGTATGCATCGGCCCCGCCACAAGACGGGCGGAGGAACTGCAGGCCAGCCCCAAGCAATATATCGCGGGCGTCTGCTTCGGCGCTACCACCCCGTCGTACGACCTGGAGAAAGACATCGACAAGACCTTCCCGCAAGATTGCGTAAGCAAGGAGAGCATCGAAGCTGTGCTGCCTTCTTTCCTGGGCAGACAGCAGCAGGTTGCTCCGCTCTTCAGCGCCAAATCGGTGGACGGCGTGAGGGCGTACGAAACGGCCCGGAGACTGCTGAAGGAAGCAACCGCCAGAGGAGTGGCGTTCGACCCGGGAGAGGTGTTGCAGTCGTCCGAAATAGATATTTACGGCCTCAGATTGCTTTCCTTCGAAGATCGGTTCATCAGTGCGCAGGAGCCGGTTGAGCCAGGGGACGGCCGTGGACGGATACGTGTTGCGGATATACGCAGCTACTCCCTGAAACACGCTGAAATACAGATAGATTGTTCCAAAGGCACTTATATCCGGGCTTTTGCCCGGGACCTGGGCGAAGCCTTGGGCGGCGGAGCGTTTCTCAATTCTCTACGGCGTACCCGGAATGGCGGCTACGACATCTCACAGGCACTCAGCCTGGAAGAAACCCTTAAACTATTCAATTTGTAATCAGGACATGAAAAACAGCTTGTTTATCGTTGCGGCGCTGTTCTGTGCCTGCAATCCCATCAGGACCGATTTGGGCAATTACGCCCTCAACTGTAAAGCACAGGAGGTCATAGTCCAGTCCGACTCGCTGGAACTGCCTTACACTGCTTTCTTCAACGGAAAGGGGCAACTTGACAGCGTGTGCACCAGAAATTTTGACGGAAGTCCAAGATTCAAGGAATCATATATTTACGATGAGCATAGCCGGCTAAAGGAAGTATATGGCATAAACAGCGAGGGAGACTATGAAGTGCGCTATGAATATGAAATTGACGGAAAATTCATAAAGGAGTGCCGGGTGTACGGCATGAACAACCAGGAGATTCACCGCTGGGTTCACGAGAATGACGGCCGTCATATAGTGCATACAGTGTATTACGGTGAAGGAGAAGAAGAGTACATCATTAAAAAGAAGTTCTCCGGCTCTCATTACACCGAAGAGTCTTATACTCCCGACGGGGAGCTCACCGGCCGCGCCGAAGTGGACTTTTTCAGGGATGACAACAAGCCCACATGTGTCCGTGGAGACCAGATGGACATAGACATACAATACAACTCTAAAGGCCTTCCGGAAATCAGCCGCAATGCCACCCTCAATTCTAAGGGGGAGCTGGAGTGGGTGCCCGGACTGGAGGAGAATCCATTCAGGTATTTCAGCTATGAATACGACGAACGCGGGAATTGGATTTCCCGCGCCGAACGTATTCATCCGGACAGCACTGCCATCTCGGTGCTGCACAGGATTATAAAGTACTAAAAGTAGAAATCCTTCGCCAGGCTGCTTTCGGTAGAGAGGGTGGAGCAGAAGTACTCGTGGGTAATGTCTCCGCCGGGAATGGTCTGGATTGCCACCACTTCCCAATCGCTTTCGTTGGCAGGAGCTCCGGAAGCCGGACGGTAGTACCAGTAATGGCTGGCCGTATAGGAGCAGTAGCTGTCGCTGGTCTTGCTCTTCTTGTTGTAGTAATAAGCAGACATCGCGATATTGGTGGATGCCTTGTCGGCCAGACGGACAAACGAGCCGATCTTCTGTCCTGTGCTCTTTTTGCGTAGTTCCAGTTTCCAGAATCTGTCATCGTCATTGAACACTTGTGCCACAAAACAGTTCTTCAGGCTGGAATTGCCTCTTACGGTGAAAGTGTAGGTGCCGATTTTCTGAGAAGCTGTGTACCAGTTCAGCGGATACTTGCCGCTTGCATAATAGATTTCGTTTCCGTCGAAAACCCTGAGCTGGTAATCCGGGTCCTTGTTGGTACCTTTGAAATGCCAGTCCTTGATGTGGGCGCCTTCTATCTCGTACCAGGTATAGCCGGAAGGCTCGCCTGTCACGGTAGAACTGCAGGTGGAAGTCCACCATGCGCCGCACGCGGATCCGTGGATATGCTCA
>JAFWPT010000464.1 GCA_017509375.1 Bacteroidales bacterium
CACCATAAGGATATCGTTGATGAATTTCTCTATGGTGAGATCTCTGGGAAAGAGGATGTTTACAGTGGAATCCGGGCTGGCCAGGTGGACCTGCAGGTTGGTCTGAAGGACTGCGTGGTACAGATGCCTGGTAAAAGGCAGGTTTGCCAACAGCATGGCAAGCACTACGCAGACCATGAGCAGAACTCCTTGAAACCATGGCTTCTTGGAAAGCTTGTCGCTGCTCTTGTTAAATTGAATCACACTTTTGTTCCAAGTGTACACGGGAATCAGTTTTGCCATTTTTTTGCAAGCTTTTCCAGCTTGAATTGTTCTTCCAGTTTTTCAAATTGCCGTTTAGTGTCCAGGGTGAAACTGCCTTGCTGAACCCATGAGAAGTACGAGGGGTCTGTATTGAAAACTTCTCTTGCGGTTTTGCCCTTGTGCTTCCCGAAATTGATGACAGCTTCGCCTTTATCGTTGAATACCATGCAGCCGGAGAAATCTACTGTCTTGCGCCCGGCGAAACTGGAAAGCTGTTCCACATCATTCTTCAACTGGTCCGGGTAGCGGTCGAGCTGGGCTTTGAGCACCTTGTAGGTGGCGATGGTGTCGGCTTCGGCAGTATGGGCGTTCTCGAAGTCGTCGCCGCCGCAATAGAAACGGTAGGCGGCTTTGAGATTCCGGGGTTCCAGGGTATGGAAAATGTTCTGAACATCCACCATACGCGGCCCGTGCAGGTCCACATCCAGCCTCTTGCCGGCCAGCGCGACCCGCTCGAACTCTTCGGCCAGCATATGAAGGTCAAATTTCAGAGAGTTGAAACCGGCCAGGTCGCTATCCTTCAGCCAGGAGGCTATTTCTTCTGCAAGTTCGTAAAAAGTCGGACAGTCCCTGACCATATCATCGGTCACGCCGTTCACCTTGGAGGCTTCCGGCTCGATGGGCCTCTGGCATTGTTTTTCATAGTCCCAAGGCTTTATCTTCCAGGTTTTTATGCGTTCTTCGCCTCCCGGAAAGACCTTGACGAAACTGAGTTCTATTATGGAATTGACAGGAATAGAAAGCCCCGTACTCTCTATGTCGAAGAAGAGGAGGGGCCTTTTAAGAATAAGATCCATACCGTTAGGAAATCATTATCGGCATCAAGATGCCGCAAATCTTTTCACTTGAAGCCTCTTCTTCTGAAGGAATGATGAGGGCGGCGCGGCGTGCGTCCATGAACTTCATCACCAGGGTCTCGCAGCTCATGTTGGACAAGATTTCCACCAGGAAAGAAGACTTGAAGCCTATGGCCAGGTCTTCGCCGGCATAGTCGCATTCCAGTTTCTCGTAAGCTGCAAGTGCGAAGCCGAGATCCTGTGCGGTAATCTCCAGCTGGCCGGGCGTAAGGTTGAGCTTTACGTGGTTGGAAGCCTTGTTGGCGCATACGGAAACGCGGCGTACGGTATTCAGCAACTGAACCCTGTCGATGCGGAGTATGTTGGAATTGTTCTGGGGAATCACATCCCTGTACTTGGGGTATTTGCCTGTGATGAGGCGGCATACCATCATAGTGGCGCCATAGTTGAATACCACATTTCGGTCGTCGAAACGGATTTCTACATCTTCCTCGCCCTTATCCAGCAGGGAACGCAGCACGCCGGCCGGCTTCTTGTGCAGGATGAATGAGGCCTTCTGCTCCGCCTTGACATCGTCCGTGGTGTAGCAGATCAGCTTGTGGGAGTCGGAAGCTACGAGTGTCGTACTGGCAGTGTCTATGTCGAAGAAAATGCCGTTCATAGCCGGGCGCATCTCGTCATCGGCAGTGGCGTAGATGGTGCCGCTTATACCGTCTGCGAGCGACTGAGCGGGGAAAACCACTTTCAGGGCATCCGGTTCCACGGTCTTGATTTCCGGATAGTCGGAAACCGGGAAGAAGGGGAGCGAAGAGTTACCGTTGTTCCACAAGCACTCGAAGGAGCTTTCGCCCTTGGTCTTGATTGTAAGGGGTTGATCCGGAAGGGCCTTCAGCAGCTCGATGATTTGACGGGCGGGAACTGCTATGCTGCCGCTCTCTTTAACTTCTACAGGGACGTTGGTCTGTAGCGTAAGCTCCTGGTCGGAAGCAGTGATTTCAAGGCTGCCGTCGCCGAGCACGAAACGGAAATTTTCCAATATAGGAAGGGATGTCTTGGCGGGAATTGCCTTGGAGACATTGAGAACGCCCTTCAGTAGTTCTGCGCTAGATACGATAAATTCCATACAATCCATTATAATATATTCGCACAAAAATAGTAATTATTCGCGACATTTGGCATACCTTTTGACTTTTTAATCCTCCGGAAAAACAATTTAACAAACTATATGGGTAAAAATTTCGTCACAGTTCTGGCTTCTGTGCTGCTAAGCGGCCTCACAGCCTATGGTATTGTCAAAGCGGCCACCCCCACGGAAACCACCTCGACAGTTTACAATGAGAATGGAGAGGCAGTGAAGACTGTCAATTTGTCACTATCCGATTATCCCGATTTTACATACGCAGCAGAGCACGCGGTGGAAGCGGTAGTATATGTAAAAGTAACTGTGAAATATCAGCAGCAATACATGATAGACCCGTTCTTCCGCTTCTTCTTCGGCGATGAAGGACAGCCCCAGACCAGGGAACAGGAGCAGCAGGGCAGCGGTTCAGGCGTTATAATCCGCCCCGACGGTTACATAGTGACCAACAACCACGTCGTGCAAAACGCCACCAAGATTGAAGTAAAACTCAATAACAACAAGACTTATACTGCAAGCCTCATAGGCACGGACCCGGCTACCGATGTGGCACTCATCAAGATTGATGCGGCAGGCCTGCCTACCCTCAATTTTGCCGATTCCGACAAACTGCGACTCGGCGAGTGGGTGCTTGCAATCGGCTCTCCTCTGGGAGAGGAACTCCGTTCCACCATCACTGCCGGCATCGTCAGCGCCAAGGGCCGTTCAATGCCCAGCAACGGGGAATTCAAGATCGAGTCTTTCATCCAGACCGATGCGGCGGTGAATCCCGGCAACTCCGGCGGCGCTCTCGTAAACAAGGCAGGTGAGCTTGTGGGTATCAATACTGCCATCATTTCCACCACTGGTTCCTACACCGGCTATTCTTTCGCAGTGCCCTCCAACATCGTGAACAAGATCGTGAGCGACCTCATCGACTTCGGGTCAGTGAAACGTGCCAAGCTCGGCATCACCATGTCTCCCGTGGATGAGAAGATTGCGAAAGATGCCAAGCTTTCCAGCCTGGACGGCGTATGCGTGCAGGAAGTCAGCAAAGGCAGCGCAGCCGAAAAGGCCGGCGTGAAGAAGGGCGACATCATTACCATGGTGGATTCCACCCTCATCAAGACCCCGTCCGACCTGCAGGTGCTTGTGAATGCTTTCCATCCCGGCGATAAGGCACGGCTTACAATAGTCCGCGATGGCAGGCAGCAGGTGCTGGATGTTGAATTCCAGGGCACTGCTGAAACTACCGGAACGGTTGCCGAAGATGGCAGCATCGCTTTCTACGGAGCACGTATCGGTCTTACCGACAGGGGAGTTGAGATTATCAGCGCCGGCAGCGGCAAGCTTGCCCAGGCAGGCGGAGAAGACGGATTCGTAATAAAGTTCGTCAACGACCAGAAAGTCACCAAGCCCCAGGATGTCATCGACATCGC
>JAFWPT010000465.1 GCA_017509375.1 Bacteroidales bacterium
AAGCCGACGGCAGCGGTTTCTGGTACGGCCGTAACTATGACTATTTCAAGAATCCCACTATGGTTACCGTTTCCCGCCCGAAGAAAGGATACGCATCGGTGGCGGTGAGCGACATGTCTCATTTCGGCTACTCCCTGGAGAAACTCCCTGTCTCTATTGCGGGCAAGTTGAACTGCCTTGCCGCCATTTATGCTCCCGTGGACGGCATAAATGAGAAGGGCCTGTGCACCTCGATAATGGCCCTGCCGAAGCAAGCTTCGCAGCAGGATACGGAAAAACACGACGTGGGTACTACTATCATCATGCGGCTCTGGCTGGACCGCTGCGCCACCGTGAGCGATGCCCTGGCGTTATTGCAGACCGTGGACGTGCGTCACGATGCCAAGGTGGGGTCCGGATATCATTACATGGTGGCAGATGCCTCCGGCGACTGCGCCGTGGTGGAGTTTGATAAAGAAGACGGCTGGAAGACCATGATAGTGGGGAAGGCAGCAGGGGAGAATTATATGCTGGTAACCAACCATTTGCTTTCCGAGAAGTATTACACTTCCGTGCCCGACCCGGCAGTCGGAAACCCTCACAGCAAGAGCTGGTGGAGGTATGAGACAGCCGCTGAGTATCTGTCCGGACACAATGGTACCCTTACTCTGAAACAAGCACAGGAATGCCTTGCCGATGTTCATTGGAAGGATTTGGTATGGGACAACGGAACCGTGGAGGACACGCAGTACAGCAATGTTTACGACCAGACTAATATAAAGCTTTACCTGCGTAACTGGAACGATTACGAGACCACCTGCGAATTCGGCCTCTGATTCTCGTTTTCGTCAAGCTGCCCACTCCGAAAGCAAGGTGTTCGGGGAGGAAAATTGCCTGTCAACCATTAAGTTTTGCTATAATATCATCAAGCATTCGGAAGAGCTCCGGTGCTGTTTCAGGGCTTACGCTGTTGCAGAGAACGGCATTCCCGACTACAAAGGGGACGCTTGACAGTTCATTTTGAAGCTCCTTGCCCTTTGCCGTCAGGGATACTATTATCTGCCGGGCGTCTTTCTTGCCCTTGGTGCGGGTAATGACCCCTTCTTTCTCCATACGCTGGAGCAGGGGAGTGACAGTATTGGTTTCGAGGTAAAGACGCTTCGCTATATCGTTCACCGGTTGCCCGTCCTTCTCCCAAAGGACCAGGAGCACCAGATACTGGGGATAGGTAAGACCATGTTCAGACAGCAGTGAATGGTAGGCCTGAGTGAGAAGGCGTGACGCGGTGTACAGCCTGAAACAGAGCTGGTTATCGAGTAAGAAAGCTTCTTTGACCATTACAGCATTGAATTGATATCCTTCTCGATGTCCTTAGGCTCGGTGGTTGGAGGGTAACGCTTGATTACCGTACCGTCGCGGTTGATCAGGAACTTGGTGAAATTCCACTTGATGTCGCTGTCTTTTTCCATGCTCTTGCTTATTTTCTTGAAGAGAGCGGCGGATGCCTTTGCTTTAAAGCCTTTGTATTCCTCAGAAGGAGCCTGGGCCTTCAGGTATTCGAAAATGGGTTCTGCGTTGGCTCCGTTGACCTCGGTCTTGGCCATAAGAGGGAAGGTGACTCCGTGGTTGATACGGCAGAATTCTTCAATCTGTTCGTTGCTTCCGGGTTCCTGGCCGGCGAACTGGTCGCAAGGGAAGCCGATGATTACCAGGCCGTTGTCCTTATATTTCTGGTACAGTGCTTCAAGTCCGTCATACTGGGGAGTAAAGCCACACTTGGAAGCGGTATTCACAATCATAAGGATTTTGCCTTCGTACTGGGAGAAATCTATCTCTACATTCTTGTTGTTGAGGGCTTTGAAGTCGTAAATCTTTGCCATGGTATTTGTGTTTTGTGCAAAAGTGACAGTCCAGACCAGGGCCAGCACCGTTGCTGTTAGTATTCTTTTCATATTAGAGTTGTTTCTGGAGCCAGTTCTGGAGACCTATCTTTTCAATCAGGTCGAGCTGAGTTTCACTCCATAGCATATCCTCCTCTTCGTCAAGGGCATAGGCTTTAAGTATGTCGTAAGTTTTGAGGTCATCGGCAAGAGAGACGACCACCTGCTGGAGGATGGGGACCTGCTCATGAGAAACCTGGAGGTCGGACTTGATGTATTCTACAGGATCTGTGAAAACCGGCATAGCGGGTGCTGCCTGTACTTCCGGAGTACCGCCGAGGTCCAGGATGCGCTGTATGAACTGGTCCACCCAAGACATTTCCTCAGCAGCATGCTCTGCATATTTTTCTCCCAGTTTCTCAAACCCCTGATCTGCAAAAATCTTACCTTCCACTTTGTGTTGGAGGCTTTGTGCGCCAGGCCGGTAGCATAGGCCTGAAGAACCGTAATAGATTGTTTCTTATCCATAATCTCAATATTTGTTTTATTATTTATATCGTTCACGATGCAAATATAGACATTATTTTTTATATCGCAAGCGATATTTTAAAAAATTTATGCTTTTTCAAAATGTTTTGTAGATTTGTGAAAATAAAATGACCTTGTTTTTGCTATGACCGATAACCTGCCTCGCTTCGATATGGCCCGCCCGCCCGTCCGTACCCGCTGGTACCTGCGGCCTCTTACATACCTGCTTAGCATCCCGGATATCATTTCTCACAAAACCCAGATACATTACGAAGGAACCAAAGACCTCAAGCCACCCTTCCTGCTCCTGAGCAACCACAATGCTTTCATGGACTTCAAGGTCCTTACCAAGGCCATCTACCCCCGCAGGGCAAACTATGTGGTGGCGATAGACGGATTCATAGGTAGGGAATGGTTGCTGCGCAATGTAGGCTGTATATGCAAGCGTAAATTCACTTCTGACGTTACCCTGATACGCCAGCTGTCGAGGGTAGTGGAAAACGGAGACGTGGCAGTGGTGTATCCGGAAGCCAGGTATTCACTGTGCGGCACTACCGCCGTACTTCCGGAAGCTCTTGGCAAGCTATGCAAGATGCTGAAAGTGCCGGTGGCAACCTTTATCTGCCACGGGCATCATGTAAACTCCCCGTTCTGGAATCTGCATCCCAGGGGCATCAAGCCTACCGAGGCGGACTTCAAGCTGCTCTATACTCCCGGGCAGCTGGAAAGCATGAGCGTGGACGAAATAAACGCCGGACTGGTGCAGGCCTTCCAGTACGATGACTTTGCGTGGCTGAAAGAACGAGGCCTGCAGATGCACTACGACAAACGCGCCGAGGGACTTGACCATGTGCTGTATCAATGCCCCCATTGCGGCACGGAGTATGAAATGGGATCCAAAGGCAACGAGCTTTTCTGCAAGCATTGCGGCAAACGTTGGACTATGGCTCCCGACGGCTCCCTGAGTGCCGTGGAAGGGGAGACCGAGTATTCCCATGTACCCGACTGGTACGAGTGGGAGCGCTCCCGGGTGCAGGCGGAAGTGGCTGCCGGCAGTTATAGTAGCGGCGAACTGCCCGTTGAGGTGCGTTCCTTGCCCAACGCACGGAAGTTCATTGCTCTGGGGAAGGGGACCATGATTCACGACATGAACGGTTTCCGGGTGAAAATCAAAGATCTCCTCGGCCGCGAACATTCTATGGAGATTCCGGTTCCCGCCGCTTATTCAGTACATATAGAATACAATTATCTGGGCAGATGGGGAGACTGTGTAGATCTCAATACCCTAAAGGATACATGGTACACATATCCCAAGGCCAAGGCTTTCTCCGTGACAAAGATGGCCCTTGCGACTGAAGAACTGTACTATGCCTACCGCCGCTCTATAGGCAAACCCTGCCCTCCAGGCCTGGCCTAAAACAGGGAGAACAGCAGATACACGAAATGAGCTATGATACCGGCGCAGAGACCTGCGACGGTGTGGGCTCCGAGGGCCTTGGAAATGGCTTTCCGGAAACCGAGAGTGTCCAGCATCGCGGTGTGGGTGCTCAGAAAGCCGCTCCAGCACATTCCTATGGCTGTGAATACGGCTATGGCGTTGCCGTCCAGAATACCGGCGGCATTGAAAGTGGGCAGCAATCCGAGGGCTGCACCTACCGCCCCGAGTGCCGTCATAGGGAAAGCGATTAGCCTCATATCCTGGAATCCGAACAGCCATTCAAATATCCAATGGACTTTTCCTGCAAGCCACGGCAGTATGGGAACGCCCTGGTTTGCAGCTCCGGTATAACCTTCAGGCCCGGCACCGAAGGTGATGAGTATCACCAGAGTGGTTATGATAAGAACTCCGGGAATAATTGCCAGACCCAGCTCCACGCCGTTCTTGCCTCCGTCCAGTATTGCGTTCAGGAACCGCAGGAAAACACTGTTTTTCTCTTCTTTCTCTTCCGGGCGGAGTTCATCCTCTTTTAAATCGCCGCCTTCAATGACTGGGCAATCCGTTTCGGGGAAGGCTTTCAGGCAGCTGCGCTGCATTATGCGGGTAGATATGATGGAGCCGCAGAATGCACCGAAAAGCCCCACCAGTGCACCTCCTGCATATCCGAAACTCATCATGGTGATAATCACCACGAAGCCCATACCGAAAGCGGTTCCGAAATTGGTGAGGGACATCAACTGGTACTTCTTGAAATAGGAAGCGAAAGTCTTGTCCTTGGCAAAGGAAATTATTGCCGGATTGTCGGAAAGAAAGGTCATCAGGGCGCCCAGTGCGGCAACTCCGGGAAGATTGAAGAAAGGCTTCATAAGCGGCCTCAGGATACGTTCCAGCAGGGAAACAACACCGAATTCCGACATCAGTTTTGAGAGGGCTCCGGTGAGCACTGTTATGCCCATCAAATAGAACACGGTATTCAGCAGCAGGTTATGGGCCGTGTTCATTATAGTGTTCAGCATATTCCCGCTGCCCATTCTGGAACCGAGGGCTATGCTGCCTGCGGCAAGCAGGGCAAGAAAGATAATGGCTTCTATGCTTGAGCGGCGGAGGAAAGGTTTTGAAAGCTTGGTCATCAGTTAAAGAATCGCTGTTTGGATTATAGTAGGAAGTCGAAGGGGCGCAACAGGCTCTGGCTGAGGCGTTCCCCCAGGCTCCAGGTTTTGGCAAAGTCGGGACTTATATTCACGGAACGGGCAAAACTGTCGTTAAAAGCCGCTTTAAGTTCCTCCGCAATGCCGCTGTCATAAAGATAGGTGTTTACCTCATACAGGCGTTTGAGGCTCAATTTGTCCAGGTTTGAAGAGCCTACGCAGGCCACGTAGTCGTCGGATATGAGCACTTTGGCGTGATTGAACTCATCCATGAGCATTTCAACCCGTACGCCTCTTTTTGCGCACTCTACCGCATAGTGGCGGTTAATCGGTTCCATCAATCCCACGTCAGAGATGCCGGGTAGCAGCAGGCGTACGTCTATCCCTCGCCGGACGGCTCTCTTGAACGCATCCATTACCGGCTTGGTAGGGCAAAGATAGGGCGTTCGCAGCCATACGTATGAACTGGCATTGTCCAGTATCCAGATGAGGGCGGATTGAGCCATACGGGCAGGTTCATCGTAGCCGTCTGGGACAGCCTGGAGAATGATCCCGGAAGGCGAGGGACTATCCTCTGGACATACCTTCAGTTCCAATAGCTCCTGATGCTTCTTTTCTACATCGATACGGTTCCAATTCTGCAGGAAGATGGAACGGTAGCATGCGGCAGAAGGCCCCTCGATACGAATGTTCATATCACCGTAGTCACCTAAGCTCCAGGTGCTGTAGTTCATCCCTCCGGTATATACTACCTTTTCATCTATGACGGTGATCTTACGGTGGTTGCGCCTGGCCGGATAGTAATATGTAAACCATAGCTTGCCCAAGGGTGAAAAGTCCCGTTTTTCGATGCCCAGCTTGTTCATATTGTCGTAAAAGCCGTTAATCAGGCCTACATCCTCGGCCATGTTGTCGAAGAAGTTGGAGCAATTGTCGTGGGTGTACCGCACCCGTACACCGTTGGCCGCCCTGTCGGCAAGAATGGAAACGGCCTCCTGACCAGGTTCGGCACAACTGAAGGCAAGTACTTCGATATCGATGCTTTTCTGCGCGGTGGCAAGCTCCTTGAACAGATGCTCCCTGTTGATACACCCGTTGGAGATGAGCATGACGCTGTTGCCCGAAGTAGGCGTAAATGCGGGACTGATAGCCAGACCCCTGGCCAGAGATTGCCATTCCGGGCGTATGAAGGCCGTAGCATCTTTGATTGAAGCGCTGTCCAGGCTATATACAGCGTTGCCCGCCTGGCGGCAGAGTTTACACTTTGCCGAAGGATTCTGCCCGGCAAGGACTGTGCAGCTCAGAACCAGGACGGAGACAATTATGAATAAGCGCTTCAATACGGTTTTTTTTTCTTTGCGAATA
>JAFWPT010000466.1 GCA_017509375.1 Bacteroidales bacterium
GGAATCATCTATGCATCCAACGGCAAGCAGGCACTCGAAAAGATTGAGGCGGGGGCCTCCCCCACTTTGGTCGTCTCCGACGTTATTATGCCGGAAATGGACGGAATCGCATTCACGAAGGCGCTGAAAGGCAACCTTGCCACGAGCCACATTCCACTGATCCTGCTGTCGGCAGAGGTGCCCGACGTCTTTATGCAGGAAAGCCTGGAGGGCGGAGCCGACGCCTACCTGGAGAAGCCGTTCTCGCCGAAAAAACTTCGCAGCACGGTGGAAAACCTGATTGAGAACCGCCGCCGCATCTACGAGTTCTATGTGTCCTCGCTGCCTTCAAGCGGCGAACTTCCGACCGGAAGGGTGTCGGCGATGGAGCAGAAGTTCCTCCGAAGCATACAGGAATACGTTTCCGCCAACCTGCACCGCAACATCACGCTGGACGACATTGCTGAAGTGGTATGCATGTCCCCGTCATCCCTATACAAGAAGATGAAGGAGTACTCAGGGCTCTCCCCTATGGAGTACGTGATGAAAGTGCGCCTGCACCGCGCCGTGGAACTGCTGAAGGATGATTCAGTATCGGTGCAGGAAGTGGCCTCCGCTGTCGGATTCAACACCCATTCCTTCTTCTCTGAATGCTTCAAGCGCGAATTCGGCATGACACCCCGGCAGTGGAGGCTCCGCAACGTCGCCAAACCGATGAAATAATATGAACAAGGTACTTAGCTTCTTATTTACCCTGGCGATGCTGCCACAGCTGTGCTTTGGCCAGCAGGGCGGAGATGGGATTACCGTTGGAACGTTCAACGTGAGGTTCCTGGACGACAACAGGCCGGAGTATGATTATAAGTTCGGAGGACAGCCCTGGCCGGTGCGGCGTCCCGCCGTCAAGGCGTTTTTTGAGCAGAAATGCCCGGATATCATAGGCCTTCAGGAGGTCAGGAGAGCCCAGGCGGCCGACCTGGCGGAAGACCTGGGGGCAGAATGGTTCATTTATTGCCCCGGGCGGCTCAGCGGTGGCAGGATGGTCCGTACTTCGGACGAGTCTGTGGGCGTGATGTACCGCAAGGCCCGCTTCAATATGCTGGGCCACGGATGCTTCTGGCTGAGCGAGGCACCCGCAGACACGGCATCGAAACGCCTCGGACAGCAAAGCCCCATTATCACTTCCTGGCTGCGTCTTGAAGAAAAAGCGCATCCTGGAAAGGACATCTGGTTTTTCTCCGCGCATATCAGCTGGTCCGTGGATGCCAACCCGCAGCTTCCTGACCAGGAAGTCGAGACCTTGCTCACGCAAATGGAGAAGCTGACCGGGATAAAGCGGGAAGGGTTCAAAAACGCCCCCATATTCCTTGTCGGAGACCTCAACAACTCTCCGGACAAATCGGCCATCCAGACACTCTCCGGATGGTTCAACGATGCACGCCTGAAGTGCGACGAATCCGAATCGACCATCAAAAACACCTTCAACTGCTACGGAAAGGAGTCTAAAGCTTCCATCATCGACTATATCTTTTACGGCGCAGGCAAACCGGTAGAATACATTGTTGACGATTCCTCCTACAGCCTTGACGTGCCATTGATTTCCGACCATTATCCGGTATTGTTCCGAACGACACTTCTAGCCGCCCCGCGCGAGCGCTATTGCTTGACGCCGGAAGCTCCGGCAAGGCCGAGGTACAATGGTCCGGCGGTGCTTGGAGCAAGTCCCGGCGCCCCAATCTATTTCCGTCTGCCTTTTTCCGGCGTCAGGCCCATGAAATTCAGCGTTTCCGGCCTCCCTGAAGGGTTGAGGTTGGATCGACAAAACGGCGTCATAAGCGGTTCAATAGCAGATGCGGGAGAATATACCATCAAGCTAAAAGCCAGCAACAAAGCAGGATGCGGCAAAGGACGGCTGACCCTCAAGGTCGGCGACACCATAGCCCTCACTCCGCCCATGGGATGGAACAGCTGGAACTGCTGGGGGCTCGAGGTCTCCCAAGAAAAGGTGTTCGCATCAGCCAAAGCCCTGATTTCCAGTGGCCTGGCCGACTATGGGTATTGCTATATCAATATTGATGACGCATGGCAGGGCGCCTCCCGAAGCGACGACGGCACACTGCTTCCGAACGAGCGTTTCCCGGACATCGCAGCACTCGGAGAATGGCTGCACGGGAACGGCCTGCGCCTGGGAATCTATTCCTCTCCAGGCGCCCTCACCTGCGGCGGTTATCTTGGCGCCCTCGGGCACGAAGAGCAGGACGCAGCCACATGGAATGCTTGGGGCGTGGATTACCTCAAATACGACCTGTGCGGCTACAGGGCAATCCTGAAAGAAATGCCGTCGGTCGGCAAGGCTGAGCATATGAAGCCGTATCTTGTGATGAAGGAGGCCCTCCGGAAACAGCCCAGGGACATATGCTATTCCATCTGCCAGTATGGGCTGGAGGATGTATGGACCTGGGGACAGGAAGCAGGCGGCAATCTCTGGAGGACCCATGGTGACCTGACGGATAAATGGGAGCGTGTAGTACGTATCGGATTCGTTAAACAGCGTAATCTTGCCCCGTTCTCCGGCCCTGGTCATTGGAACGATCCGGACATGCTGGTCATAGGGAAAGTCGGCTGGGGGGAAGGCCTGCGTGACACACGCCTCACCGCCGATGAGCAGTACTCCCACGTATCCCTCTGGGCCTTGCTGGCAGCTCCGCTGATTATAGGCGGAGATTTGTCCTCCATCGATGAGTTCACGCTGAACCTTTTGTGCAACAACGAGGTGATAGCCGTCGACCAGGATCCGCTCGGGAAACAGGCCCCCCTGCTATATGAAAAAGAATCCCTGCAGGTATGGGGACGCCCTTTGAGTGACGGTTCTTACGCCGCCGGCATTTTCAACCTTGGCGAAGAAGACACAACCGTGAATATAACTGAAATGCTTGAAGCGGCAGGATACACCGGAGTGGGCCGCGCCCGTGACTTGTGGCGCCAGACAGCATGCCCGGAGACAGCAGGCATCCCCTCTCACGGAGTGGTCCTTCTGAAATTCAATGCAGCCGGCAGTAGCCAAAAATAAATAATAGTTGCAATTATGTAAATAATTGGTGTAGCAATTTGCGGCTGTCCGGTTTATTTTTGCATCAAATAGTTATCCGGATAACCATATGCAACGTTTTGTTTCATCATTATTGCTGGCATTCCTTGCCGTAACCGGCTTCGCACAGTCCCTGACAGTCACCGGTGTCGTCACTGACGCCGCCTCCGGAGAGCCTGTGATCGGAGCCGGTGTGTTCGTCAAGGGTATGCCCGGCGGAACGGTCACATCCATCGACGGAGAGTTTTCGATTTCAGCCTCCAAAGGGCAGGAGATCGTCATCTCGTCCCTGGGATATAAAGACTACACATTCACAGTCTCCGGCCCTGGCCCCGTGGAGGTCATGATGTCCTCTTCTTCCGAGTTCCTGGACGAGGTGGTCGTCGTGGGTTACGGCACCGCCAAGAGGGCAAACCTGACAGGAGCAGTGGACCAGGTCACTGCCGAGGTATTCTCGGGACGTCCGTCATCGAATGCCACCCAGATGCTTGTGGGCGCAATTCCAAACCTGAATATCACCCTTTCTGACTGCAAGCCAAGCCGCAGCGCCGACTACAACATCAGAGGTACCACCTCGGTCGGCGGCGGCGGCAACGCCCTCGTGCTCATCGACGGCGTGGAAGGAGACCCGGCGCTGCTCAACCCGGACGACATCGAGAGCGTGTCCGTGCTGAAAGATGCCGCATCAGCGTCCATCTACGGCTCCAGGGCGACGTTCGGCGTGGTGCTCATAACCACGAAGAGCGCATCGAACGAAGCGGGCAAATTCAATTTCAGCTACAACGAGAATCTTTCCTTCCTGACGCCGAGCAACCTTCCTAACATTGTCGATGACGGATATGTATATGCCTCGCTGTTCAGGGACTCATACTACAACTACTGGGGCGTGCTGCCTTCCGGGATCAACACCAGCCAGGAATTCTCGCAGGCCTGGCTGGACGAATTCCTGCGGCGCAAGCAAAAGGGCATCACCGATGAAGTGGACGTGGACGAGAGCGGCCGTTACGTCTATTACGGCAACACCAACTACTACAAGGTTATCTACAAGCCATATACGATGGCCCGCACGCACAACATGTCCGCAAGCGGCACGACCGGAAAAATCGACTATTACGTATCGGGGCGCATCTACAAATACGACGGAATCCTGAATTTCAACCC
>JAFWPT010000467.1 GCA_017509375.1 Bacteroidales bacterium
ATTACCCGGGCCATAGGGATAAGTTCGGAAGCAAGCACACGTATGGCGCTTTCCTCTATCAGCCGGTGTCCGGAAGTAGCTACCATCACCGGATCGAGCACTATGTTCCCGGAGCCGCCAAATCCGGCCGCTTCAGTCAAGGCGTCGCGGACGGCAGTCACCACTTCGGCGCTGTGCAGCATACCTATCTTGACAGCATCTGCTCCTATGTCGGAAAGTACGCAGCGGATTTGAGCTGCGATGACTTCGGGAGGTACCGGAAAAACGCTTTCCACCCCGAGGGTATTCTGAACGGTCACCGCCGTAATTGCGCTTGCCGCATAGCTGCCGGTGGCAGAGATGGCCTTGATGTCCGCTTGGATACCGGCACCGCCGCCACTGTCGCTTCCGGCTATTGTAAGAACTCTTGGATATTGCATATTATTTCGAAAAAATAGTAAGCCTAAAAATGTGTAAAACCTTGATAATCGGAGCATGAGCCGCCAACCCACCGAATATCTGCGGAGCCATGGCTTTCCGGCAGGATTTCGCCTATGGGAAACACTTTTCCTCCGAGGGCTTCCCGCACCTGGGCCAAGGCGCAGGGCTCGACTGTAAACAGCAGCTCATAGTCCTCGCCCCCGCTCACGGCAAGCCCGGCGGCATCCCAGCCTCGTGCTGTGCAGATCAACCTCAGTTCCGGAGAAAGCGGAACGGCATTCAGGTCAACCCTGGCCCGTACGCCTGAGGCCTTGAGGATATGTCGCAGGTCGGAGGCTATGCCGTCGGATATATCCATTGCCGCATGTACGCCTGGAACGGCCGCCAGAGCGAGCCCCTCCGCCACCCGCGGCATGGGGCAATAGTGACGCCGTACCAGAACCTGCTCCGGGAGTTCAGCTCCAGTGGTAGCACCCGCACTCCAATTCCCTTGATACTCGGCCGTTTCGGTAAACGCGCCACCGCTCCCGGCCCGCTCCAGTATCAGTTTCAACCCGGCAGCGGCATCGCCCAAAGGCCCGGTCACGCATATCATGTCTCCCGGGACTGCAGTCGAGCGCAGCAGCGCACTTCCGTGCCTGCACTCCCCCAGCAAAGTAACGTTGATGAATAATTTGTCCGGAGACGCCGAAGTGTCGCCGCCGAGCAAAGGCACGCTGAAACGTCCGCTCAGGTCCCGGAAGCCGGAGATAAAGCGCTCCACCCACTCCGGACTGACCCGTTTGGGAATTGCAATGGAAAGAAAACTGCCTGTCGGGCGCCCTCCCATTGCAGCTATGTCGCTGATATTCACGGCGGCACTCTTCCATCCAAGCTGCTCCGGAGCCACATCGGAGAGTAAAAAATGGCGGTCTTCAATGAGCAGGTCGGTGGTAACGAGGGTGTCGAGGCCGCTGGTCTGCGGCATGACGGCACAGTCGTCACCTATTCCGATAATATCATCCGGGACGTGAAGAACGCCGGCATTGCCACCGGCACAAGCATCTCCGCCATGGCGGGAGCCAAAGAAACTTGAGCGTATGCGCTCGATGAGTTCGAATTCTCCAGTATGTGACATTTCCTTACGACGGTATTGACCGTATCAAGTTCAACGGGACTCTCTCAACCGGCAACAAGCGCATGGCCGGTACCCCGAACGCACAAAGATAGCAATTATTTCGGTATGTCGTGCACGCGAAGTATGGCGGCACCGCCTTTTATCGCCAAAGAATTGGCAAGCTCGTTTCCATGGGGGACACAACGGGTAAAGCGCTTGTCGGCGGCACCAATCAATATAGGTCTTCCGAACACTTGCAGTCGGGACAAGTTCTTCAGGATCTCCCAGTTCTGCTCTATCGTCTTGGCGAAACCAAGTCCCGGATCGAGTATCCAGCCACGGATGCCAAGCTCCATGGCACGCCGCTCAAAATCAGCAAAATAGCTCAGCAGTTCCGACATCACACCTTCCGGATAATCGCAATGATCGTCCATGGTCCGCGGATTGCCTCGCTTGTGCATAGCCACGAAAGGCAGTCCCAGCTCAGCTACGGTGAGAAGCATACGGGAGTCCTCCTCCCCCGCCGAAATGTCGTTGACTATGAAGGGGCCGATGATGCTGTAAGCCCGCCTCACTATCTCCGAACGGGTGGTATCAATGGATATCTGCAGCGGCTCCTTTCCCGGAGCGTACGGCACCGACTCCGTCTGGAGCTTTTTAAGCACAGGCTCCAGACGCCGCCACTCCTCTTCCAGTGGCACATCCGCCGCCCCGGGGCGTGTGGAAACAGCCCCCAGGTCAACAATCTCCGCCCCGTCGGCCACAAGCCGCCTAATCCTCTCCATAGCTTTGTCCGCCAGCAATCGCGGCTCCCCTTCCGGCGTCCCGCAGGCATCTACCCACACCCGGCTGGGCTCGAAAAACGAGTCCGGTGTGAGGTTCACTATTCCCATCCATTGAAACATAGCAGCGCAAATATCACAAAAAATTTCCATTCGAGGGAAAATATTCGCAACTTTGCCATATATCAAACTCATGCCTATGCTACGCGAAGACACCGTATTTGGCCCCATACATAGCCGCCGTCTCGGAAACTCCCTGGGAATCAATCTCTTACCCACTAAAGGAAAAATCTGCAACTTCGACTGCGTGTACTGCGAATGCGGGTGGAACCGGGACGGCCGCACAGATACTGTGCTTCCAAGCGCCGCCCAAGTCCGCAGCGCCCTGGAAGACAAACTCTGCGTCCTCATGCTGGAGGGCACTTCAATCGATTCCATTACCTTCAGCGGCGACGGAGAGCCCACCTTGAATCCGGAATTCCCGCGCATCATAGACGATACCCTCCGTTTGCGCGATGCGTTCTACCCGGAAGCCAAGGTATCCGTACTTTCTAACGCTACACGCGTGCACGAGGAGGCCGTTTTCCAGGCACTGCGCAAGGTTGACAATCCGATCATGAAGATTGACGCGCCAAGTGACAAACTTGCGGCACTCATCAACAACCCGGCCCCAGGCTACAGCATAGCCCGCACAGTAGAGGCCCTCAAACGATTTGAAGGAGATTTTATACTTCAGACCATGTTCCTGAAGATCAAGGGAGAAGATCGATTTGTCTTCGACTCCGGCGCGCCGGACACGCTGCAGCCCTGGATGGACATAGTCCGGACGCTCAAGCCGCGGCTGGTGCAGGTCTACAGCATAGACCGCCCAACTCCGGCGGAGAATCTCGTAAAATATAGCGTAGAAGAAATGCAGGAGCTGGTCAGACCCCTGCTCCAGGAAGGCTTCAATATCCAGTTCCGCTAAAAGCATCCACGCCGGAGCGCAGGAAAGCTATGAACTCTTCAACGTCGAGGTTGTAGCCACGTACCGGAGCCAGCAGCTGCCCGTCGGAGCCGAGGAGCGCATAATTGGGCTGTGCGTTGACCCCGAAGCGCTCCCGCACCAGGTAGGAATTGGCCCGCCCCAAATCTTTCAGCACCCTGCCGTTCTCCATAGTCACCCAATCGGCACGGTCCAGACGCGTCTTGTCGTCGGTATATAGCGCCACTATCACGTACTCGTCCTTCAGAATACGGAGAACCCGGGGATCGCTCCATACACGCTGTTCCATCTCCCGGCAGTTCACGCAGCCGTGACCTGTAATGTCCACAAATACGGGCCTGCCCATACGGCGGGATGCCTTAAGGCCCTCATCCAAAGTGAAATAGCCCTCAAGGCCAAGAGGCATCTTGAGTTCGTACTTCTGTCCTGCAGACGAGGCTGGAGACGAATCCTGAACCACCGCGCCGGCCCCTTGAGCCAGCACGAAATCCTGGGTCTCCAGCGGCGGCAGATAGCCCGACAAGGCTTTGAGCGGCGCACCCCACATTCCCGGTACCATATACACTACGAAGGAAAAGACCGCTATCACCAAAGCCAGCCGGAAAACGCCCAGAGGCTTCTGCTCCTGGTCGTCGTGCGGGAACTTTATCTTTCCCAGCAGATACAGCCCCAGCAGCGAGAACACCACAATCCAGATTGCCAGGTACACTTCCCGGTCCAGCAGC
>JAFWPT010000468.1 GCA_017509375.1 Bacteroidales bacterium
CCGGGAAACGGGTGCTTGCCTGCTCCCAGAGAGCGTTGGCCTGGATGCCTACGGAGCCGAAATTCAGGCGTCCCAGCAGGCCGGCGCTGTAATTCATGCGGCTGTCACTGCGGAGACTTGCAGAGGGGAAGTGCATATTGGTGCTTCCAAGGCTTCCGACCACGCCTCCTTCAAACAGGGGTATTTTATCCAGATGCTTGCGGGCGACCCTTCCGCTGGAAGCGAATGAAGGATTGGAAGCAGTGGTGACGGTAAGGTCGGCCAGGTACTCGGTAATCTTGTCCAAGCCTTGATAATCAATAAGTTCGGCTTTATCTCCCGGCTTGTGATAAGGAGACTTGACGCCTGTTGTCACTGCCAGAGTAGGAACCTTCTTCTTGGCAAAACCTTCGGTATCGGTGGCGGTGAATACGGAGTTCTCGAAATCCTTGGCTATCACGTTCACGGAGTGACGCTTAGCGGCATCCTTGACCAGAGTCCTGCCATCTTTGATGGTAGCAGTACCGGTCATCCAAAGCTTGCCGCTTTGCTTGTACCATCCCACCATATCCACACTCATCATGAGTTTAATCTTGTCAATCCCCACTACGGCGTCCAGGAATTCGGCCAGAGCATTTGACCCGTAGAGGCCAAGTTCTTCTCCGTCGAAAGCTGCTATAATGACGCTCCTCTGGAGCTCACTCCGGCGGGAAACCAGCTCGCGCGCCACTTCGATAAGGGAGGCGCTGCCGGATGCATTGTCGTCCGCTCCGGGATAAATCTCGCCCTTTTTGACGCCCAGATGGTCGAAATGGGCGCCGAGCACTATATACTCGTCCTTGAGCTCATTGCCTTCAATAACACCCACGGCGTTAGCGAACTTGGTCCCGTTTTTCTCGAACGGAATCACGAAGTCGCCTCCGAAAAACGGCTTCAGGCCACATTCCTTGTAACGTGCTACTATATAATCCCTTGCCTTGGCGGCATCGGGAGTTCCCGCTTTGCGGCCCCGCAGGGAGTCGGAGGCAAAATAATAAACGTACTCAGCGAGCCTTTCTTCTCTGGACTGAGCGCTTGCGTCCGCTGCGTTCCACAGCAGAGCGATGCTCAACAGGATGAGCGGGAGTAAAATCTTCTTCATTTTCGATTAATTCAAAATCCAATTGTCTTTGCTCCAGATTGGCATTCTTCACTTTTATACGCACCCTGTCCCCAAGTCGGAAATCCTTCCCGGTGCGGCGCCCGTGCAGCCGGTAATGCCCTTCGTCGAATTCATAAAAATCGGAGCGTATCTCCCGCAGGGGGACCATACCTTCAATATGAGTTTCGTCCAGTTCTACATACATGCCCCATTCGGTGAGACCGGATACGGCTCCGTCGTACTCCTGCCCGACCTTGTCCTGCATAAACTCAACCAGCTTGTATTTCACGCTGGTACGTTCTGCGTCAGCGGCCACCAGCTCCCGCTCGGAAGCATGTACGCATTCCCTTTCGAAGCTTGCTTTGTCAGCGGAATCGCCGTTTTTCAGATATCTGGACAGCAGGCGGTGCACCATCAGGTCGGGGAAGCGCCGAATGGGAGAAGTGAAGTGGGTATAGAAGGGGAAGGCTAGCCCGTAATGGCCTATGTTGTCCGTACTGTACACGGCCTTCGCCATGGAACGCAGGGCAAGGTTTTCGAAAGCGTCGTACTCGGGTTTGCCCTTGGCGGCACCAAGCAGCTCCCGCAGAGATGCGGCGGCACCCTTTCCGCTGGTGGCTTCGGCCATCTTGTACCCGAAGTTGGAGGCAAAACCTCGCAAGCCTTCGAGTTTCTCGTAATTCGGCTCTCCGTGCACACGGTACACGAATGTCTTGGCGCTCTTCATCGGCACTCCGTTCATCTTGCCCCCGGTGGCTACGAATTCCGCTACGCTCCTGTTGGCCAGCAACATGAACTCCTCTATGAGGTTGTTGGACTCGCGGGCTATCTTCTGGTACACTCTGAGCGGCTTGCCGTTTTCATCCACCTCGACCTTCATTTCGGGACGGTCGAAATTGATGGCCCCGTTGCGGAAGCGGGCTTCCCTGAGGAATTTGGCGAGGCGGTTGAGGGTGAGGACAGCCTCTTCCAGCGGGCTGCATTTGCCCTCCTCAGGCGGATTGTCTATGATCTGCTGAGCCTGGTCGTAGTCCATACGGCGGTTGGAACGAATGACTGTACGGCCGAACCAGCGGGACTTTACGGCTCCCTTGGGGCCTATTTCGAATACGGCTGAGAAGGTGAGTTTGTCTTCATCCTGACGCAGGGAGC
>JAFWPT010000469.1 GCA_017509375.1 Bacteroidales bacterium
ATATCCATCTTCAATCATTTTAATGTACTTGATTCTATCATCAAGAGTGTGTCTTTTTCGTTTCTTTGACATAACAAAACCCCGAAAGTTTTTTTTTGTCTAACTTTCGGGGTTCATGTCAAAGCTGCTGGTTCAAGGCAGCTTTTGAAATATATACCCCTTGCGGTGTCGTGAAAGTCGGTTGTGTGCTGTAAAAAATGAAAGTTGTTCTCGTATTTTTCATTACTTTTGTAGTATGAAACATATATTGTCTTTTTTGTCCTTCTCGGCTCTCTGTGTTGCAATCTCCGTCTCATGCAGCAAAGAGGAGCAGGCCGCACCGCAGGATACTAATCTCCCTGTTTCCGGGATGATTGCGAGGGAATTCAGCGCCGGAACGCCTTCCACACGCGCTTCGCTGAGGAATTTCCCTTCGGTTGAATGGCAAAACTCAGACGCGATAGCCATCTGGGACGGACACGACAAATGCGTATTTACAATCAAAGCCGGTACCAACCAGGGTACGACTGCGACTTTTGAAGGCTCCGTAGCGGAGGAAGCTACATCGCTGAACGCCCTTTTCCCCGCTTCCGCCTTCAACTCTTTCGACGGCGGGAGCTTTACCGCCACCATTCCGGCCACGCAGGTCGTGCCGTCAGGCGGCTGTAATGCATCCGGGGCAACCGTTGCCGTCGGCAAGGTCGACAACAGCGACCATATCAGTTTCGTCAATACCGTAAGTTTGCTTAAGTTCACCATCGGCAGCGAGTTCGACGGCCAAATCCACTCCGTCACGCTGAGCGGAGCCAACGGAGAAGCTATTGCGGGCAAGGTTGTAATCAACGCAAGCACCGGTGCAGTCGAAAGCGTTGTCTCTCCCCAGACAAGCATTTCGCTTGAGGCCGGCAGCGGGAAGAGCTTTCCGGCAGGCGACTATTACATCGCCTTGCTGCCAGTACAGTTCAGCAATGGTTTCTCGCTTGTTTTCCAGAACTTAAGCGGCGTAGAACTGACCCAGGCAACTTCTTCCGGCATGACGCTGGTACGTTCAGGCGGCTTCAATCTCGGTGAGGTAACCTCGGGCATAGGAGCATTCAACAAACCCATTACCACTCCCGATGAACTCCTGGAATGGAACAACAACACGGTGTTCAGCGCTGGCGATGTGTATAAACTCGGCGCCGATATCGACATGAGCGGGAAAGAGTGGATACCACGCTCCGACTTTGAGGGGACCTTTGACGGTCAGGGACACAAAATATACAATATCCAGGTCACTACATCCGAATACGTGGGTTTCATCCGCACTACCAAGAACGGGGGGCAGGCCTGCATCAAGAATCTGATCATAGGCTCCAAAGACGGCACGACATGGGACGGAGTGAGCCGCTTTACCCATTCAGCGTCCAGCAACAACTACACATGGTACTACGCTGGAGTCATTGCAAAGACCATGGGGGCCACCGACCTTGAGAACATTATCAATTTCGCCGCCGTCGAAGTAGCATCCGATGCCGTCGGCAAAACCCGTATCGCAGGAATCTGTGGTAACGTAGCCTCCACTGGCACGGTCAAGAATTGCATCAATTACGGAACTGTTACCAACAACGCCGCCAAAACCGGAGTCGGCTCCAGCAGCGACAGTTCGACAGCTCCAGGATGCGTAGCCGGTATAGCCGCCCAGTGCGATGAGGCTGTCACTTTCGATGGATGCGTCAACTACGGAACCATCACCAACAACAATCCTGGCACTTTCCGGGTCGGAGGCATTCTGGCCAATTCGAGTTACGCCAAGTTCGTAAAGGACTGCAGTAATTACGGGGATATTAAGATAAACGCCACATATTCTTCCGGCGTCTGCTACGTGGGCGGTGTCGTTGGATATGGCAAGAATGTCACTGTTAAAGACTGTACGAACCATGCTTCTTTCAGCTGGAATACATTCGATAATACAACCCTGGGCGGCGGAGTATTCGCCGATATTGAGGCCGGTGCTGCAGAGGGCTGCGTCAACGAAGGTTCGCTCACTGTGGGCCAGGGCGGCAAATATTCCAATTGGAGCAGTTTCGGCGGCGTGGCTGCGGCCATCTACTCCGGCACCGTCATGGACGGATGCACCAACAACGGCCAGGTTTCCGTGTATTTTGAGCAGACCGTCCGCGCCGGAGGCGTTTGCGGAACCCTTAACAATGGATGCACCCTTAAGAACTCCTCCAACACCGCCGGCGTAAACTGCACGGTGAATGTTGCAAACAACCGCTGGGTCGCCGTAGGCGGCGTGTGTGCCTTCCAGGAAAAAGGCAGCGGAAACGTCATCCAAGGTTGTACCAATCTTGCCCAGGTCTCTCTGGGCGGCGATTTCAAGCTCACAGACGGCTCGGTCCACGCCAATGGCGCCAATGCCGGAGGCATACTCGGATTCGGCTGCCTGAGTTTAAGCATAAAGGATAATACGAACAAAGGTTCCGTCAGTGCCGTCAACAATTCCACGCCTGGCGTCAATGCCGGCGGCATAATTGGCCATTTAAGAGCCGGCAGCGGTATAAGCTCTTCCGGCAACGTCAATGAAGCTTCGGTTGACGCAGACACGTCCGACAGTGCTTCCCCTTGCGCCGGCGGCGTCATAGGCCGCGCGGCAGTCGCTTCCTACGTCGCGTCTTCCGACAGTAATTCCGGATCCGTTACTTGCGGCAACGCCGCCAATGCAGGTTCAGTAGCCGGCATCAACTCGGCCACGTTAAGCAATTGCGGGGCAGGCGGTTCGGTTTGCGGCGTCACCCTTGACTCCTCCAATTTCTCTTCCTACGTACAAGGCTCTTCAAGCACAGGTTCGCACAGCGGTTCAACTTTCTACAGCAAATGATTATGAAAAAGTTTTCGTTATATATCCCACTTTTGCTGGCAGTAGTTGCCTGCACAGAGAAAGTAAACCCGGAAGAAAAGCCGTCTGACGGCGAACTTGTTCCCATCACGATTAGCGTTGAGAATGAGCAGGTTGCAAAGGCCGTGCTCGATTTTCCCTATCTCAAATGGGAAACCACGGACCATGTGGCAGTATTCGACGGCACCGGCAAGCGTGACTTCAGCGTCAGCAATTGCGATGGCTGTTCGGCTTCGCTTAGCGGCAGCATCTCCGCCACCGCCACCGAACTGCTTGCCGTATATCCATATTCGGCCGCAGATAATTCTTCCGACGGCTTTTTAAGCATCAGTGTTCCCGCCGAACAGGTTCTGCCCCAGAATGCCTGCGCCGACCCTGCAGCACTGGTTGCTGTGGCTTCTGCCGCCAGGGGCGCAACCTTGCAGTTCAAAAACGTTACCGGACTGCTGAAAGTCAGCGTGGACAGGGATGATGTTGCCGAAATCGTTCTGGTTGCCGGCAATGGCGAGGCAATCTCGGGAAAGGCGGTGGTGGACCCTTCGACAGGTGTTGTCAAGGAAATCAGCGACGCCGGATCAAGGATATCGTTCAAGCCTTACGGAAGTGTTTTTGCCCAAGGCGATTACTATATTCCGGTGCTTCCGGGGAAACTGGCATCCGGATTCAAGATCAGTGCCGTCACTTCCGACGGCACCAACGGCATGAGGGCAACTACGTCCGACAATACTATCCAGCGCAACGGAGCCCTTAGCAACATCAAACTCAGCGACATCAATTGGTCGACAACCATACTCGACCTTGCCCAGCTCAAGGCATGGGCCGCCCAGGGCAATGCTTACGGCACGCTGGGTGACGATATTACCATCGGTTCCGACTGGACACCGGTAGCCCTGAACGGCGCCGTCCTTTTCGGTAACGGACATAAGCTGACCGGCTTTGTGAAAGACGCCGTAAACCAGGGTGAATACGGCCTGTTCAGCGTAGTGGAGAATTGCACTTTCGAAGACATCGAGCTTACCGGCTTCAATATCACAAGCACCAACCAGTTCCTCGGAGGACTGGCCGGAAGCGCCAAGAATTCCACCTTCAGCAACTGTTCTTTCGACGGAAAGCTGCAATGTACGGCAAAGGTCAGCTGGTCCGGCCGAAGCAGCGTCACGGGTGACGCCAACAACTTCGGCGTCACCGGCGGTTTCGTAGGCCTTTCAGACGGCTGCACGTTCGATGGTTGCACCTACGGCGGAGTACTTGCCTCTTTAGGTAAAGGCACAGGAGGTATTTGCGGATTTGCCAAGGACACACACATTAAAGACTGTACCACCGTCATCGGTTGCGAGGTATATTGCTGCTATCACTGCGCCGGCCTTATTACGGGAGCAGTCATCGGCGATTCGGTAATTGAGGGTTGCAGCGCCGAAGGTTTCGTCGGCTGTC
>JAFWPT010000470.1 GCA_017509375.1 Bacteroidales bacterium
AGCGGTGAACAATACGACTTCCACATCCGGCACCATCTTCTTGATTTCACCCGCCCAGTAAAGCCCTTCGTTGCCCGTAGTGATGTTTGTGTAGAAGTTCATGTCCAGAAGCACCACATCCGGCCGGAACTGCTCCAGCGAGGAAACCAGGGTGGCCGGCGACGGAATCGTCTTCACCTCCGCAAAGTGCATCGGCAACAAAATCTCCAGCGCCCGGCGGATTCCCTGGTTATCATCAACCACTAGTATTTTTCCAACTTTCGAAGCCATTGTCAAATTAACATTGTACGCCCACGCACGAGTCAAATTCCGTTCCATACAACGCAATATACACGCCCCCAATCACTTACGGAATCCATTGCCCCCGCAAAACCGTAAAGACTCCTTACACCACTGTAAAGAATCTTTACAAAGTTACGACTTTTTCCGGAATTGCGGATTAGTAAGCGACCTCGCATATCTGCCTAACCGCTTCCGTGCCGATACCCTGGGACCAGAACTGCTTAAGAAATGTCATTTTCTACTTTACCCTCACGAAGTGCCGATGGGCATTTAGATATCAGATACTGCATAGTCCGCTTTCCCACTAAAGCTTGGCACTATGCTCCAGAATCTTGTCGAAGCACCGGGCGTAATTCCTGTCGTGCAGGTCAGTGCCGAGGAATGAGTAGAAGCCGTTCTCTTTCAACCATATTGCCCTGACGGCGACGGGTGCGCGGTAAAAGCCTTCTATGGAGCCGAGGTTGCGCTGGAATTTTGCGCCGGCGTCGCGGAAAGCTTTGTAATCGTCCTCGGTAGCCCATAAGTAGCGCTCCGGGTGGGCAAGCACCGGCTGGTATCCGTCGCGCACAAGTTGCCGTATCTCCAGGAACGGGTCCAGATTACCCATCTTCGTGCGGTCGCGTATGGGACATTCCACGAGTATGTGATTCCCTTCCCACGGCAGGAGCCAGCCTTTCAGGCGTGCTTCCGGCCAGGTCTCTGGAATCAGCCGGTACTCCAGGGAAGGAGTGAGTTTCAGCTCTATCCCCTTATCGTCCAAAGCTGCCTGGAGCCTCTCTGCAGCCTCCTCCATGGTCGAAGGCGTGTTCGGAAAAGCGATTGTACGGTGAGAAGTACAAACCGCACGCTTGTACCCGTGTGAAGCCAACCAATCGGCAAGGAACAAGGATTCCTCCATATCCAGGGCGCCGTCGTCGAGCCACGAAACGGATGTGGGACTCCGTTTATCCGTCTCGTGGCAAGATATAGCCGAAATATCTTGAGTTTAGTACCACGACACGGACGTAGAGTGTGCTACGACAGTTTCGAGGACAGAGGAAATATCTTTCGCCATTTCGATCAAAAATCGACGGCCAAAGGCCGTATAACGGGGGCTTCGCCCAGGACAGGAAGGATTAATGCCGGACGCATTCGCATCCGGCTGCCGGGCTGGCTTACGACTTGCCCGGCTATTATTGCTCCGCAATGAACCGGCGGCGCCTCGGAAGTTTGCAAGCCAGCTTGCAACTCCTCCCGGCTTCCCCGGCTACTTTGTTACGGGTCGTACCGAGAGTCCGTAGAAGCGGTTGATTTCGTACCTGTGGATACCACCGGAATAGAAGAGGTTGTACCACGCGCGGCTCGGCATGCCCGTAGTGAGGGACGAAGACCAGTAGGAGCCACCTGAACCGGCATCAACGAGTTTCGTGTTGTCCCGGAGGCCTGCAGCGGGGAGGAAAATACTGTTTCCGTTGCCCGCAGTTATTACTATACCGGCAATTCCGGTACCATTGTAATTGCTGTCCCATGTATAGGCACACCTCAAAAACATCTCCGTCCACTCAGCATCTGTCGGCATTCGCCAGTCACCGCCCCAGTTTGCTGTGGCTGCGTCGTCCTCCGGATCCAGAACCGTCTTGTTATCCAAAGTATTGGAACTATCCCAATAAGAACTCTTGTTGCAATACTTTGTGAGTTTAGTGTCAGCGCCGTTACACCACTTGTAATTAGACCAACCATAAGCAGACTTAGCTTGTGTCTCGCCCCAGGCGAAGTACTCACCATATTCCTCAGGCTTGGTGGCGCCAATATTGCATGAGGCCCACTTAAGCCCTGAGGGCAGGCCGAGATCAACCGCCTTCACGGAATCCGGACAAGATGGTTTTTTTTCGACCGTTACATCGCAGGTAGCACTCTTGTCCCCACTCTTTGCGGTGATCGTAGCCGAGCCGGGCTTTACGGCAGTTACCTTGCCGTCGATCACGGCAGCCACGGACGAGTCCGAACTAGACCATGTTAATGTCTGATCCGTAGCATCTTCAGGAGCGACCTTGGCCGTCAGCGTGTATGACTCTCCTTCGACAAGGGTCAAGGAGGTTTTGTCCAGAGTCACTGAAGAAACAGGTATTGCGGCCTTCAGAACTTTGACTTTGCAATATTTCTGCAATCCGCCGCAAGAAACTGAAATGACCGCGTTGCCTTCATGCAATCCTTCCAACAAGCCATCCTGGCTTACAGTGGCGACAAAAAGGTTTGAAGACTCCCATTTAACTGTCTTGTCGGTGGCATTAGCAGGAGATACTGTTACTGAGAGCAGATGCTTTTCTCCTTCAGTTACTTCTATTTCAGATTTACTTAGTACCACATCGGTCACGGGAATGGTCTTCGTGCAAGCCGAAAGAAACAATACGGCAAGAAAAAGAATTGTTGGTTTCATCATAGCCTTTATCATTGGAGGTACCCTGCTTGCCTTCATGGAAACAAAACAAAAGTATCAGTCAAATATAGTTATTTCTTCGTTAAGCACCAAACACCTTCACTGCAGTATTACGTTACCGTTCCAGCAACTTGTCGAAGCATCTTGCATAGTTCGTATCGTGCAGGTCAGTGCCGAGGAAGGAGTAGAAGCCGTTTTCTTTCAACCATATTGCCCTGACGGCGACGGGTGCGCGGTAAAAGCCTTCTATGGAGCCGAGGTTGCGCTGGAATTTGGCGCCTGCGTCGCGGAAGGCTTTGTAATCGCTGTCAGTGGCCCAGAGGTAGCGCTCGGGGTGGGCAAGCACCGGCTGGTACCCGTCGCGCACAAGTTGGCGTATCTCCAGGAACGGGTCCAGACTTCCCATCTTTGTACGATCTCGAATGGGACATTCTACGAGTATGTGGTTTCCTTCCCACGGCAGGAGCCAGTCTTTCCGGCGGGCTTCCGGCCAGGCCTCCGGAATCAGCCTGTATTCCAGGGACGGGGTTAGCTTCAGCTCGATACCCTTATCGTCCAAAGCCGCCTGGAGCTTCGCCGCCGCCTCCTTCACGATTGCAGGCGTATTTGGGAAAGCAAGCGTGCGGTGAGAGGTACATACTGCGCGCTTGTACCCGTGCGAAGCCAGCCAGGCGGCAAGAAACAAGGATTCCTCCAGGTCCGAGGCGCCGTCGTCGAGTCCGGGGAGGATGTGGCAATGACAGTCGAATTCAGGCAGTAACTCCATGTTCAGACATTAAGGTAAAACGGTAAGGCCGATCCAGGAGTCGTTCCAGACCGAAATACGGCAGGGCCGGTAGTCGTCAGCGGTAACGGTGTAGGGATTCTCCTGGAAAAATTGCGGGGAGACCGCCATGACGGGATACCAGCTGGACTGGACTTGTACGACTATCCGGTGGTCCCGCTGGAAAATATGCGCTATGTCGTTCAGTGTAAAGTCGATACAGGTCGGCCTGCCGGGGGTTGCAGGCTCCGGGGAGCTGAAGCCGTGACGGTAGCGGGCGCGGAAGACGTCGCCCCTCACAAGCATCTGGTAGCCGTCGGGGCGCTCGTCGATAAGCTTGACGATGAAATCGGCATCGGTGGTGGACAGAGTGACGTCCAGATGCACGCGCACCGGACCTTCCGAAAGAAGATCCGCCTCCAGCACCTCGCCGCGGTAGGTCAAAACGTCCGCACGCTTTTCAGCAAAACGCTGGTCTGCAGCCATATAGTTCTTGCTGCGGCCGTTGGTAAGCTTTTCCATGTACGGTACCGGATCGTCAGGACTGGAAAGATAGCCCCGGGATCGCCGGACTCGCGGGACGGCACTTGAAAGACGGTTCCGGTCGAAATATAAACGCTGCTCGCCGGCAACTTTTACCGGCCACTCGGAGTAAACGTTCCAATCGGGACGGGTATCGTGCCCGGCCCCGGATTCAAGGGCCCGGGAAGGCAGGACATGGACAGCCGCCGGACGCTCCCCCTTTCCTTCCAGATACCACGCAAAGAACGGATACTCAATCTCTTCCATGAAATAGTCGGTAGAACCTCCGCCGAAACGGGAGTCGCCCAGACCGGTGTATTTCGAATCCCGCCAGCCTCCGTGGGACCAAGGGCCGTAGACGAAGTACGCATCCGTTCCGGGAGACTGCTTCCGCAGGGCGGAGTAGGTCTCGATGGCCCCGAAGCAGTCTTCGGCATCGTAACTCCCGCCCACCACCAGCACCGCCGGCTTCACGTCATACAGCCTGCCCGCCATGTTCCTTTCCTGCCACCAGGCATCGTAA
Source organism: Bacteroidales bacterium (assembly GCA_017509375.1). Next base: position 4,507 of record JAFWPT010000470.1, read on the forward strand.
TCCGGATGCAGGAGCATTTCGTCCCAGAACGGGACGCGTTCCCCAAGATTCTCCGTAAGCGACTTGAAATCAGGAAATTGCCTATAATATTCATAGATATCCCTGTCTATTTTGACCAGTGACTCGGGACCTTCTGCGGACGGTCCTTCCCGAAGCCTGAAGAACGAAGCGGCGAAGGTGTACATGTCGAGCATCCACACCCCGTTGTGATGCACATCATCCCCGCGCCACCAATCCGTCACCGGCGCCTGGGGAGACACGGCCTTGACTGCCGGATGCCCGCTAAGGCCAGCCAGCATTGCATAGAAGCCGGGATAAGATACCCCTTTCACGCCCACGGAACCATTAGTCCGGGTATGCTGCAACAGCCACTCCACGGTATCGTAGGCGTCCGTCGCTTCGTCGCTCTGCGACCAAGGGGCATCCGCAGGCTTCAACGGGCGGATATTCTCATACACGCCTTCACTCAGGAATGTACCGCGAACGCTCTGGAACACAATGATATACTTGTTCATGGCGAACATCCGCATCCAGCTGCGCAAACTCCCCGGAAGCTGTTCTCCCTGTTTCCCGATACCATAGGGGGTACGCAAGAGGATGACGGGATGCG
>JAFWPT010000471.1 GCA_017509375.1 Bacteroidales bacterium
CAAGCAAGGCAAGGATATTCTCGCAGACGACAGTTACTGGGGCCTGGTACCGGGTACTCAGGCCGGAGAGGAATCATCCACAATCCTTTATCGTACCGACCTCATTACCCTTAACAGTTCCGGTACTTTCTGGCATTCCGACTCGCCCAATACTGCCAACAGTTATTACTCGGAGATGACAGACCATGTGCCCCAGACATCCACCTGGGCTATCATGACTTACAAGCCTACGAACAAGCAGTTCTTCTTCCTGAACACGCATCTTAGCCTGTACGACTCGCGGCCCAAAGAAATCGCCCTCATCATGAGTACGGTAAACAGCAAGAATACCGGTAATCTTCCGGTAATCATGACCGCTGACTGGAACCTGGTGGAAGGCGACTCTTGGCTGGATCCCATCGAGGCCGCTTATTCCAATGCACGTCATACGGCTCAGATATCCGATTATTACGGTACCTACCACTGGTGGGGAACACAAAGCAAGCTGATTGACCATATCTACTATGGCGGTATCGGCGACTGCTACATGTTCCGTACAGACAAACGCAAGTGGAACGACATTTACATTTCCGACCACTACCCGATATTTGCAGTCTTCGATCCGAATCTCGGCAGCAGCGCCTCTGTACCGACGGTCGATTTCGACCTGCCGGCGGATTCTCAGATTGACGAAGAGGTTACATTCACGGACCGTTCATACTCTCCGGCCGGTATCGCCTACTGGGAATGGGACATAGACGGTATGCGTTCCAACGAGCGGAATCCTAAGGCTACTTTCCGGTCGGTCAAGGACCAGGCGGAGGTGCGCCTGATCGTCACGGACAACAACGGCCAACGCGCGACCGCAACCAAGCTTATAGCGATTGAAAGTAACGATGACCATAAGCTCACCGAAGCGTGGAGCCGTGTGTATGATTCTTCAACAGATGCCACCGCCTACTGGACTTCCCCGGCAGTGGCCCGCGGCGGCGACCGGATTTACGTATCTTCCTCCGGTTATCATCTCGTAGCTTTCAATGCCTCGGGTACGCAGCAGGGCAGCTTCGACATCGGACAGTACGGCGCTGCCATCAGCGGCAGCAAGAACTGCCAGACCTGCACCCCGTCCATCGACGTGGAGGGCAATATCTACATCCCCGTGCAGTATTCCTCCAATGCCAGCGGCAACGGCGGTCTGTTCTGCATCAGACCCAACATGACGCAGAAGTGGTATGTTGCGACAGGTGAGAATTCTACCTATCGCGCCCATATTCCGGCCATCTTCGGCAGCTACGTGAGCGTAATAACCCGTAATGTCGACGGAGACCTGTTCGACTCGAATATGGTCATACTGAACCGCAGCGACGGCAGCCTATACCAGACGCTTGGGTGCGACAAGGGTTCTTACGGCGGTATGGCTATAAGCGCTGACGGCAAGCTGGTATTCGGTTCCGCACGCGGCGGCGCCAGCTCCGGTACGGCGGCCGGCTCAGAGACTTCCGGCGGCTTCAAGGTCGGCGTCATCGACAATACGACAGGCTTATGGAAGACTTCGGCGAACAGCGACACCGGCCGCGGCTACAATCTCCTGGGCATGACCCATACCGACGGCTACGGCTACCTCACAAAGGGCTTCCAGCCTGCGATTTCCACCGTGGACGGAAGCGTGTACGTCTGCGCTACGACCGACAACTCGAATATAATAGTCGCTCGGTACAACCTGAACAGTTACGTTTACAACTCTGCACCTACGCTCATCTGGAAGGTGGAAGTGGAGGCGGCAGCCAACAACTTCGGCCTCGGCTGCGTGCTTGACGACGCTGGCAACGCCTATGTACGTGCCGCCGACAAGATATTCAAGCTCAATGCCTCCGACGGCTCATTGGCATGGTCTCGCGACACCGGCACCGGCAACTGCGGCGTTCCTGCCATTGACAATCTGGGATACGTCTATGTTACCGACAGCGGCAAGCGGCGCCTGCTCAAGCTCTCGCCTCAGGACGGTTCGCTTATTTCGCAGTTCCTGTTCGAAACCAGTCAGCCAAGGACCAGTCCTACGATCGACTACAGCGGAAATATCTACGTTACCTGTACGTCCATCAATGACGAGGGCGCAGTCCTCTACAAGATTACCTGCCCGAGGACTACAGGTCCCGGCGCCAACTGGTCGCAGCTCGGCGGCAATCCGATGAAGACCTGCATGGTTCCAGGCTCCACCGAGCCTTACAGCAGCACCGGTTCTTCCCGCGAAGATTACACTCCAGTCACTATCTTCTGATGAGGAAAGCAGTATTCGTTCTGGCGGGCTTCCTGGCCCTGGCTGCGTGCGGCAGGCATCTGACCCCGTTCCCGGAGGTCGGAGAGCCGTACGTCATCACCCAGGGCCCGGGGGACCATCTGCTGGCCAACTACTTCGGCATCAACTCCTGGAGCCCGGACGGCCGCTACGTATGCGTGCTGGGTACGGATTTCACCGGCAGACTGGCTGAGGAGACGGATACGGCGCAGGTTGCGCTGGTCGATCTGGCCGACAGCTGCCGCTATATCCCCATCAGCCATACCGTCTGCTGGAACTTCCAGGAGGCGGCGATGTTCCACTGGATTCCCTGGGAAGACGGGCTGTGCGCCTTCAACGACTGCCGCGACGGCCGTTTCGTGACGGTCCTCCTCAACTGGAAGAGCGGCGGCGAGCGTATCGTATCCAGGCCCTCCAGCGCCATCGACCCCACGGGCGAATGGGCAGTCAGCCTGAATTACGCCCGCCTGAGGGTATGCCGCCCCGACTACGGTTACGCCGGGGACGGTCAGGACCCGATGCTGGACAAGGTCTGGCCGGAAGACGACGGCCTCTGGCTCATCAACCTCAAGACCGGGGAGGAAAAGCTCATCCTTTCCGTGGCCGACGCCCGTAGCCTGATGCCGGAAATCACTTCCGACGACGGCCTGGCGTACTTCTGCCATACCATCATCAGCCCCGATGCCAGCAAAGTGTTCTTCCTCGCCAGGACGGTACAGGGCTTCAAGGCCCAGCTGGCCGAACGCGGATACATATACTCCTGGGACACGGTCGCTTTCACCATCAACACCGACGGGACAGGCCTGCGGCGCTGTTTCCCCGACGGCTGGCAGGGGTCGCACTTCAACTGGAAGGACAGCGAGACGCTTGTCGTTACCGCACGGTGGGACGGCGGCGGATGCTGGTCCCATACCGTATTCACCGTTGGACAGGAGGATGAGGTGCGCCACCTGGCACCCGGCATAATGGACTGGGACGGGCACTGCATCTTCGCCCCCAACGGAGAGTTCATCAGCAGCGAAGGCTACTGGAACAAGGACGACTACCGCAGCTGGGTGCTCCTGCGCCTGGAAGACGAGGCCCTCATATCCCTGGGGCGCTTCTTCGTTCCGGAAGAATACAAAGAGCAATACTCCCGCTGCGACCTTCACGCCCGCTGGAAGCCCGACGGCAGCCAGCTGGCCTTCAATTCCGTACACGAAGGGAGCCGTCAAGTGTACATTAGAGACGTAAAATGGAAATGAAAAAAGTTCTTCTTGCCCTAGTGTGCCTCTGCTGCGGCGTCCTGCTGTCCGCGCAGGAGGAAATCCAGCCGGACATAACCTCCGTGCGGGTAAACGTCAGCGTCGATCCTTCCGCCATCGTCGGGCCGATCAAGCCGATGAACGCCGTGAACAACGGCCCCGCCTGGGACAACGAAATGCAACAGGAGGACTTCCGGATACTGCAGATTCCCTACAGCCGCACGCACGACGCCAGTGAAGGGTACTACGGCGAGCGGGTAGTGGACGTCAGCGACATCTTCCCCGACTTCAGCAAGAATCCCGACTGCCCTGCGGCCTACGACTTCAGGGAGACCGACCTGTACATCAAGACGCTGATCGACTCTGGCAGTGAGCCGTTCTACCGGCTGGGCCAGACCATCGAAAACCAGATTGCGGCCAAGTACAACATATATCCGCCGAAGGACTATAAGAAGTGGGCCAGTATCTGCGAGCACATCATCATGCATTACAACGAAGGCTGGGCGGACGGTTTCCACTACGGGATAAAGTACTGGGAAATATGGAACGAGGCCGACCTGGACCAGTCCTCCGGCCGCTGGCAGACCGAACCCCGCACCTGGGGCGGCACCATCGAGGAGTTCCAGAAGTTCTATGCGGTTGCCGCAAAGCACCTCAAGGAACGTTTCCCGGAGCTTAAGATAGGCGGCCCGTCCTACTGCCGCATCCAGGGCGTGAAGACCTATTTCCCTCAGTTCTTCGAGTATATGAGGGCCAACAATGTCCCCATAGACTTCGTCTCCTGGCATAAATACGGCGCCGAGCCGTCCGTCTATCTTATGGAGGCGGATATGATAAGGGGATGGATGAAGGAGTACGGCTACGAGGATGCGGAACTCATCCTCAACGAATGGAACTACCGCAGGTTCAAGAGCGGCGACGGCTCGTCCAACGAACTCTACAACAGGGTCAACCGCCGTTCCATGAAGGGCGCCGCATTCGTCGCGGCCACCATGTCTGCGATGCAGGGCGCTCCCGTCGATATGCTGATGTACTACGACTTCCGTGCGGCCAGCAACTACTGCGGATTCTACGACTTCCAGATCTATCGGCGCATGCCTGTCTATTATGCGTTCTACGCATGGAGCAGGCTGGGCGACAAAGAGTGCGCCTGCAAGGTCGAAGGCGGTGCCGGAGACATCTATGCGGTAGCGTCGGTGAGGGACGGCAGACCAGTGGTCCTGCTTACCCGCTACGACGGCGACAACAATGCCTGCAACCTGGCGGAGATTACCGTTTCCGTTGCCGGAGGCCGCTCCGGTAAGGCATTCTACCATCTGACCGACGACGAACACATCTACACGGAGATTCCGCTTTTCCCCGCCGAAGACGGAACCGTACGCCTTAAGCTTACGAACAACGCCATCGCTCTTTTGGAGCTTTAAGTTATTGTTTCTACGCCTATGAAACGCCTGTTGTGCCTTCTTGCGGCCCTTACGCTCGCATTGTTGCCGGCCGGGGCTCAGGCCCTTGCCGAAGGGCGCGAGTGCCGTTCGCTGAACGGGAAGTGGAACTATATAGTGGATCCGATGGATACCGGTATCTACAAGTACCACATGACGCTGCAGAAGCCCCACAAGCGTTTTTTCGCCGACAGGCACTTCTACGAGGACAAGACGAAGCTGGTGGAATACGACTTCGACAAGGCTCCTTTGCTCTCCGTTCCGGGCGACTGGAACACCCAGTCGGAACGGCTCTATCTGTATGAAGGTACCATCTGGTACCGGACTGTTGTTGATTTCCAGAAAATTCCGGGGAGAAGGTGGTTCCTTCATTTCGGAGCCGTCAATTACCAGTGCATGGTGGGGCTGAACAACACCATCCTGGGCACTCACAAGGGCGGTTTCACACCGTTTGAGTTCGAAGTGACGGACATTCTGCAGGAGGGGCCGAACAGTCTTGTCGTATGGGTTAACAACACCCGCGGCCTGTCCGAGGTCCCTACCCTCAACTACGACTGGTGGAACTACGGCGGCATTACCAGGGACGTCACGCTCGTAAGCGTTCCGGAGCTGTTCATCAAGGACTGGCGCATGCGCTTCGACGGCAGGGAGCTGTCCCTGGACGTTTTTCTCGACGGCGGCACCGGCCAGGTGTCGGTAGAGATACCGGAACTGGGTCTGCACCGGAAAGCCTGCGCCGGGCGCGACAGCGTGGCGCATTTCAGGGCGAAGGTCTCCCCCGAACTCTGGTCGCCTGACAATCCCAGGCTGTACGACATAGTTCTTTCCGCCGGCAGCGACCGAATAACGGACAGGGTGGGATTCCGTACCGTCCGGGTTGAAGGGGAAAAGATTCTCCTCAATGGGGAGCCGGTATTCCTCAGGGGCGTTGCCCTGCACGACGAGTCCATCGGCGTGAATCCGGGACGATGCAGGAGTTTGGAAGATGTCCGGGCGCTTCTGGAGTCCGCAAAAGACCTTGGATGCAATTTCCTGCGTCTTGCGCACTATCCCCACAGCGAGCGCATGGTGCGGCTGGCCGAAGATATGGGATTCATGCTCTGGGAAGAAATCCCCTGCTACTGGAATATCGACTGGAGTTCGGAAGAAACCTACGCCAATGCCGAGAACCAGCTTCTGGAGATGATACGGCGCGACCGTAACCGGGCGGCGGTAATCATCTGGTCTGTTGCCAACGAAACCCCGCGCAAGCCGGAAAGGCTGGAGTTCCTTGGCAAGCTGATTTCCAGGACGCGTTCCGAAGACCCCACTCGGCTCGTCAGCGCCGCGCTTGAGAAAAAGCTGACCGACCCGCGCCATGCCGTCGTGGAGGACGAACTTATCGGCCTTACCGACCTCCTGAGCTTCAACCAGTATGAAGGATGGTACGACGGAACCCCGGCAGACTGCGACTCGCTGGAGTGGTCGATTCCTTCGGGCAAGCCGGTGGTTATCAGTGAATTCGGCGGCGGCGCGCTATATGGCAACCACGGCAGCGACAAGGAGCTGTTCACCGAGGAATACCTCGCGCTGCTTTATCGGCACAATCTTGAGATGCTCTCCAAGCTTCCCGGCCTGAGCGGCCTGTGCCCGTGGTGCCTCAAGGATTTCCGTTCACCCAAACGGCCGCTTACCGGCATCCAGGACGACTTCAACCGCAAGGGGCTTATAGACGAGCAGGGCCGGAGGAAAGAGGCATTCTACGTGGTCAGGGATTACTATTCGGCGTTAGTTCGGTGAGGCCGGAATTATTTCGGTGACGTTGGCGTGATTTCGGTGAGGCCCCGGCGGACCGGATATTCTTTTCCGTTGATATACAAGGTGTAAGGTTTGTTTGAACGGACCTTCACCTTGCCGTTGTCATAGATGATGTCGGTGGTTATCGAGCCGAAGGACAGTTTCTCTATGCCGTGGCGGCAGGCCTGGTGCAGGTTCCAGCGGACGGTGGCGGCTGCGGCATCCACATCGTAGAATCCCAGTACGTTTTCGATGAATAGCGAAATGGGCCCCAGGGCGGACCAGCCGCAGAAATCGGCCTTGACCGACTTGACGTTTTTGGTGCCCTCCTTCTTGCTTGCGGGCTCCGGTTTGGTGGGATTGTAGCACTCCCAGATGGTGTGCGGGTCATATTGGTCGTACGTCTGCCACATGTGCTCGAGTATGGCTTCCGCGGTGCTGTCGGCCTCCTCGAAGAAGCCGTATTTCTCCAGCGCCTTTATGGCCATGTAGGCCGTGGGAAGCCACATGGAGCCTTTCCAGTAGTTGCCGTCGGAGTCGAAGTCCGGGTCGTCCCTGGACACCGAGGTCCATGGTACGGCGCCTCCGAGCTTGTCGTCCTTCAAGGCGAAGGCGACCATGGCTTCCGCCTGCTCCTGCGAGGGCACTTCCGCCAGCATGGGCCAGAAGGAGGCAGGAGTGAGAATGTGCGTCTTGGACAGGTCGTCCTCGCGGATGTCGTAATAGCAGCCGTCTTCGTCGTCCCAGTAGTACTTGTTGATCTTCTCCTTATACTCCTGGTAGATGGCTTTGTACTCGTCTTCCGTGGCCTTGTCGCCGGCAATGGCAGCAAGGCGGGAAATATACAGCGCAGACAGCGCCTGCTGGGAGATTGCGTCTATCCAGAACATGGGCATGGCCCTCTTTCGAGGCGTATTGTCCATGCCGCTCTGCCAGCTCTGCCAGTTATAGCCAATGCCTTTGTACTGGATGCGGACTCCGTCGTTACTGATGGGGAACGGGAACTCCGTGTCGTGGTTCATGGTGTTGAACAGCTCGAAATGCTTCTGCAGGAAACGCTTCTGCTTTATGAGTTCCTCGATGTGGGCCTTGTCGTCGGTGAATTTGAAGTAATCGTTCTCTACCCAGGCGAAGAAGGGGGGATTGTCGGGGTGCCAGACGCTCAGGGGCGAGCCGGCTTTCTCGTGCAGAGTGTAGTAGAAATTATCCAGCGTCTGTATGCCGGGGAAAATGTCCGGGGCGTATTTGCAGAACATCACCATGAACTCGGAGTCCCAGATCCATATAGCCTCGTCGCGGAAACCCTCGTCCATATACAGGGGCTGCACCAGGCCCGGCTGGTACTTGATATGCGCCCTGGCCTGCTCCCAGGCCGTCCTGTAGAGTTGCACGTATTCTGGTCTGGCATCGAACACCGGAGTGGGGATTTCCTTCTCCCCCTTGGAACATTGCGCAAAGCAGCACACGCACGCCAGCGCCAATACAATCATCTTTTTCATCGTCCGAAATATAGCAAAAAACCCGCTTCCCCGATAACCATTTCCCGTAAATGATTGCAATTATTCATTATTTGCGCGTAGGGGCGCAGGTTAGCAGCGCAAGGAATACTCTGCTTTTCTCATAGCTATAAAGCAAGAATAATTGTGTTTCGGGAGCGGAATGCGGTGATTCGCTCCCGCTACGCCACTTTTCCGCCGTTTCGGGAGCGGAATGAGGTGATTCGCTCCCACTGCTGCCAAGGCCACCTACCTTTCCGCCCTCATCGGTAAGGGGGCTGAATCGTTTGAACGCTATATCGGAGTATAGTTACATATTTATTAAACTTCTCATATATTTGCAAAAAAAAAGAATATGTTCAAACCAGACATCAGACATATGCGCATTGCCAGGGGAATGACCCAGGAGCAGGTGGGGATTCTCTCCGGGATGAGTAAATCACAGATATCCCGTATGGAGAGTGGCAAACTGGGTAGCCCGGATACTTATTCAAGGGTTTTGGCGGCTCTGGGTTACCGTCCGGTAGTCAGTTACATCGATGAACGAAAAGGAGGCAAGCTTGACAGAGATTCGGTTTTGAGCATCTTAAAAGTTTACTATATATATAACAAGCAGAGTTTGGGAATAGAAAGCCTTGCCCTCTTTGGCAGTTTTGCAAGAAACGAAGCAAGGCCTGAGAGCGATATCGATATCCTTGTCTCGCTTGAGAAGCCGGACCTGTACCGGTATTACACGCTGTCAAAGCAGCTCGAAACCGTTCTGGGGCGCAAGATAGACCTTGTTTCTGCTAAGTCTCACTTTCAAGAAGGATTCATTGAAAACATAAAAAAAGACCTGATCTATGTTACAGACTAACGAACGTATAGCGACTCTGCTCAAGGTGGCCATCAGGGAAATGGACCTTCTCGCGAGCATGACTGCAGACATCACAAAACCGGATGACTTTCTCTCCAGTCTCCATGGGATGACTGTTTACAGAGCCTGCGGCATGAGTCTGCAGTACATTTCCGAAAGCTTCGTGAAAATCAGGAACTTAGCTGGGAAAGAATTCTTCAGGCCATACAGGAGTATCCCCTGGGAGCAGGTTTTCGGTATGAGAAACTTCTTGTCGCACGAATATGGCGAAGTGGATGCTGAGGGCATCTTCAACACGGTCAAGACAGACATCCCCACTTTGCTTGAGGTGACAAAGTTGATGAATAACGATTTAGGGCGCTAATCGAGTCGCGCCGGGATCACGCTTCCAAGCCGCAATCCACAAAATCCAATCATCATTCATATTTATACCCGCAAGTATTTGACAAACCAAAAAATAATAGTACCTTTGGCGCCCAGTTTTTTAGGCTATATATTATTTATAATCAATACAATGGGAAAAATACAGTATGAACGCCCCGAGATGGTTTTCGTGCAGGTAAAGCAGGGACGCGTTATTTGCACTTCCATGCTGGAATCAAGTGCCAAGATGAACGTAACGTATGAAGAGGAGGATTGGTAATGAAGACAACTAACAAATTCTTTAGCGCGATTGTCATCGCCGCTTCCCTTTCCATGGCAAGCATTTCCTGCCAGAAAGAGATTCCCGCTGCTTCAGGACAGGAGGTCCACGGAATTCACGTCTCCGTGAACGCAGGTATCGCAGATACCAAGAGCGCCGTTGTCACCGAAAACGGTATCCGTACCCTTACTTTTACATCTGGCGATAAGCTTTACGTCAGCGCCAGTCTCATGCTCGATTTAGGTGAGGGATCTCAGAACTACACGCTGTCCGGCAATCTTGACGTTGATACCATCGGTGCCGATGCCACCACCGCCACTTTCGAGGGTGAGCTTAAGCTGTATAAGTATTCTATGGGCCCGGAACCCGAAGAAGTAACTTACGATTTCGGCACGGACAATCCTCTTGCTTTATGCGACTATGCCCGGGCTCTTCTGGTGCATGAAGGCACATCTATAGTATCCGGCGGCTTGATGGGAGGCGGTTATTTTGAGAATATTGCGTCTTCTGTAAATGAACTGATGACCTCCTGCCTGAATGTATCCGGAGACTATGACGCCGGCAGCAATTCATTTACCCTCTCTGCGGCAAGCTCAAGTGGAGAGGTTCTGCCTATCTTCAACTGCACCATCACAGGGCTTACTCCGAACGCGCTATATGAAATTTACCTGTTGATTGGCGAAGATGCCGACGATGCACGCGGAGACAGAGCGCTGGGCGGCAAATCCGCGGATGCATCAGGGCAGTTAACTTTTGCCTGCTACTCCTCCATCTATGCCTCACAGGCTTATTATTATGCATTCCGTTTTAAAAATGGAAACGATTGGATGAGGGCGGAGCTTGGCACCAAGCAACTGGAAAGCAAGGTGTACAATATTACCCGCGCCGCCAGCGCAGACCCCGCTTCTCCGGTACAGCCCACCGTAACAGGAACTGAAGGCACATGGAATCAAGACCTGTCAGTGTATTATCATGATGTGGCCGACATCACCATAAGCGGCACCAGCAAAGGTTATTTCTTCAATTTGTATGCAGGGGGAACCGTGCGCCTGAA
>JAFWPT010000472.1 GCA_017509375.1 Bacteroidales bacterium
CGGGTTGACGTCTTTCTTGCCGTTCCTTTCGTAATCCGGCAAGGTGGCGTCCTTCTCCACCAAACTCTCTATGCCCCAATCGAATTCGTGGTTGCCAAGCGCCACGGCATCGTATTCCATAACGTCCATGGCCACGTAAACCGGCCTTCCCGCCTGAAGGTTGGAAATGCTTGCGCCCTGGTAGAGGTCGCCTCCGTCGAGAAGCAGCAGACGGTCCCTGTTGTATTTCCCTTCATGCCCGCGTATGTCCTTCACCTTGTCGGCAATATAGGCCATGCGGTAGTGGGTGTTTTCATTATCCCTGTTGACAATGTAGCCGTGAATGTCCGTGGTTTCAATCAAGGACAGCAGGTACTCTCCAGGCTGAACCGCCGGCAGCGGCGCTCCTCCGCCGTCGGGCTTGTCTTTACGGCAGGCAATAATCAGGACGGCGAAAAAGGCCAGTGCACCCAGCACTCTTGTCAATCTGGACATAGGGGGCTACTGCACGGGGAAGTTGAAATAGCAGTCGGGGAAAGGCTCGTTGCAGAGGGTAAAGTGCCACCACTCGCTGTCTATGGGCTTGAATCCGTGGCGCAGCATTGCTTCCCTCAGGATCATGCGGTTGGCGTATTGCTCCGGCGTGATGCCCTTGAAATCCGGATGGCTCTCATCTCCGAACCAGTCGAAGGTGCCGCCCATGTCCACGTCTTTCTCCGTATTCAGGTCGAAGAGGGTAAGATCCACGGTGGAGCCCCTTGTGTGGCCGGACTTCTTCATGATGTACTGCTGGTCGAAAAGCTGGCTTTTGTCTACCATGGGGTAGAAGTAGCGGCGCGTTGTGGTGTCTGAGACATCTTCGGCCCAGCGGACGAAATGGTCCACGGCGCACTGGGGACGGTAGGCGTCGAAAATCTTGAGCAGGTAGCCCTTTGCCTTCAGCTCGTCGCTCACCACCCGGAGGCTGTCGGCGGCCTGCCTGCTGATAATGGCGGTAGGGGCCAGGTAACCGTCCACCCTCGCTCCCACGAAGTTGAAAGTGCTGTAGTAGCGTATGTCCAGGAGCACGTCGGGGATGGCTTCCGGGATGTGTACGAAGGCAAGCCGGAGGAATTCCTCCTTGGCCTTCTCCATATCGGCGCGGAAGGCAGGGCTGGTCTGCAGGCGGGAGTATCCTATGCTGGCGGCATTGCGGCTGGCGTCCACGTCGCTCTGCCAATGGGCTCCGGCGATAACCCTGCTGTCTCCGTACAGCCAGGCGCGCTCGTACAGGGCGTTTGCCGCCGCCGGATTGACTTCAGCCAGCAACAGGGCCACGAGCCAGGAACGTATGGTGTGACCGGAAGGATAGCTGCCCTCGCCCCGGATTATATCGTCTTCTCCGGTAAAGGTGGGCTCCCGGAAGTATTCAAAGGGGCGCTGGCGGTGGAAATACGCCTTCGGAGCCACCCGGATCTGGTCAATTGTCTGGAGACTGCTGTCCAGAAGAGCCCATATTCCGGGTGTGGCATCCTTTGATATGCTCAGGCCGAAAGCCGGGCAGAACTCGGCAATCAGTGCCTCATAAGTCCACACTGCATCCCTCTTGGCCATAGCTGCACGCTCAGCATTTTTCCGTTGCTGCTTGCCCCACTGATAACGCTGGATATCGTATTTGAATTCAGGAGAATTGTTGTCCGGGGGAGCCGGCAGGCACTTTATCAGGTTCGGCAGTTCATCTGTGGAGAAGTACAGGCTGGACGAAGTCTCCTGCGCGGAGGCGCTGCAAAGCAATAGCAGCAGGCAGATGCTGGAAAACCAATATTTCATTATTTCACTTTGGGATGTAATTTCTTATATAACTTGAGCCCGGAGAAAAGACTGTTGAGGTTGCTCTTTTCGCATGCTGCGGAACGCAGGTAGCCGTCGCGCACCAGGCTGAAATCCAAGTACTTGCTGAGCAGGGGCTTCCTGCAGGTAATGACCACGGTCTCCGTTTTTTCGGTGGGGAAGGCGATGCCGAGGCTGCCGTTGAGTTCCATGGTGGAGCCTACGGTGCCGAACATGGCCTTAAGCTGCTCCATAGTGCTTATGGCTTCGGTGATGGACTCCCCAAGCTTGACGTAGAGATTGAAAATGGGGTCTATGTTGGCCTGGACGACCTCGTTGCCTATGCCCAAGTGGCCAACATTCAGGTAATAATCGGTATGATCCTCTGCCGGAACGTACATGACTTCGAAGACGTTACCGCCTTCAATCTCCGAGGTGCTGATCACCATGCGGGGCTGAAGACTTTTCCCTGAGCCGGAGTCCTGGGCACGGGATAGGCCAGGCGCGGCTGCGAGCATCAATATGGCCGCAGCTACCCTAACGATGGAAACGATTCTTTTCATTAGTCTTCAATTTGGAAAAGATTAAGGAACCCGGTCATCATGAATACGTTGCGTATGTCCTGGTTGATGGAGCGGACTATTACTTTGCCGCCCTTGGCCATGGCCGCTTTGCGCAAAGTGAGGAATATCCTGAGCCCGGAGCTCGAGATGTAGCTCAACTGCTTGCAATCCAGTATGATAGTGCCGTTTGCCTTGTCCTGGACGGGGGCCAGGGCGATGCTCGCTTCTTGTGCCGCAGGGGTGTCCAGACGTCCTGCGAGCTCCACGATAGTCTGGTCCTGAAGATTTTTGATGTTAATGTCCATATATCAGATGTTTTTTATCATTGTTAAAATGTTTTTGCCGTCGGTACGCTCATAGCTCACGCTGTCCATGATATTGCGTACAAGATAGATGCCAAGACCTCCGATGGGACGGTCTTCCACGTTCAGGGTGATGTCGGCGTCAGGTTTGGCTGTAGGGTCGAATTCTTTGCCGTTATCCGAGATAATGAAGGTAAGAGTCTTTTCCCTCATTATGGCTTCTATATCCACCAGGCCGTCGGTGCCTTCTGGATAAGCATACATTATCACATTGGTCACAGCTTCTTCCAGAGCCAGGTTGAGGCTAAGCGTGAGACCGTGGTCCAGGTTCATCTCCCCGGCTACCGTCTCGACGAATTCGGCGAGCTGGGGAATCTGCTGGATGTCATTGTGAATGACCAGGTGACGATCGTTGTTGGCAGACATATTATCGTTCAGGTAATGAATGATCAACATGGTAAGGTCGTCGCTTTGCGGAGCGTCATCCACGAAAGACGCTACGGCGCTCTGCATGGCCATAAGGTGATTGCGGGAGCCTTTCAAGCCTGTGAGGGCATCCATCATGCGCTGCTCCCCGAAAAGTTCGTGGCTGGAGTTCTCCGCCTCGGTGAGACCGTCGGTATACAGGAAAAGGGCGTCGTCATATCCCAGGTCGGCTTCCTGCTCCTTGAATTCAATACCGGGTACTATGCCGAGCGGCACGTTGGGTATCACCGGCAGCAGGGTCTTGGTCTGGTTCATAAGCACAGGTGCGTTGTGTCCTGCATTGCAATAGCGTACATGGCCGCTTTCCATGTCCAGTATTCCGCAGAAGAAGGTCACGAACATATTGCTGTCGTTCATGTCGGCCATACTGTCGTTGAGCGTAGTAAGTATGCGGCCCGGGCTGTTTTCGTGGGCCGATACGGTGCGGAAGAGGCTCCTGGTCACCGCCATCACGAGGGATGCGGGAACGCCCTTTCCGCTCACGTCGCCTATGCAGAAGAACAGTTTGTTGTCCCTGATGTAGAAGTCATACAAGTCTCCGCCGACCTCCTTGGCCGGTATCATGGAAGCGAAAATGTCTATATCCTTACGTTCCGGGAACGGAGGAAACAACTTGGGAATCATGGACATCTGTATGCTGCTGGCAATCTTCAGCTCGCCTTCTATGCGCTCCCGCTTCTGGTCCAGTTCCATGACGCGGCGCTGCCCGATGACGAAAGAACGCAGCATCAGTATAAGCATGGCCAGTCCAAGCAGCTGCAGAATCTTCACAAGGGCGTTCAGCTGCCGCAGCGAGCCGAATACCTCTATTTCGGGGATGACCAGGGACAATGACCAGCCGGTACGCTCCACTGTGTCGTCATATACGAAGTGATGGTCGTCCTGGATGTCGTCCGATTCTTCCTGGTTGACCAGCATGTTGCCGCCGCGGCTTCGCACGACGCAGTAGGAATGCGGGTACACTTTCATGTTGCCCACCAGTTCGTCCAGCCAGTCCAGGGATATATCCGCCGTAATTACTGCGGCTATTTTCCCGTGCTTGTCCAGCAGGGGGCGGGAGTAAGTGGTCATGAGCATCTCTCCGCCGCCTTCGTCCACATACGGCTCCGACCAGTAACCTGTCCCAAGTTCTACCGGCTTTGTGAACCATTCCTGGGAAGGATAGTCGTACTCCTTGGTGGCCAGTGATATGCTCACCAGGCTGTCAGCCTCGTTGCGGTAAGTATAGGGAGCGAACAACTGGTCGCCTTTCCTGCCCTTTGGCAGCAGGGCGACCGTGGAGCCGACCACCACCGGGTTGTTTTCCACAATACGCTGGCTAACCCGCACCAGGCTGTCGGGGACGTCAAGGCACCACTCGGCAATCCATATGCTGTTGCGCACTGCGGCTTCGGTCTGGTTCACTACGTCCATGATTCTGTTCTTGGTGGCTACAAGCTGCCCTTCAGCCCTCATGGTCGCCTCATCCCGCATTAGTTTCTGCGAGAAGAACAAGTGTACCAGCGAAGTCGCCTCCAGCGTTAAGGCGGCTATCAAGACCAGTAATAGTGCTTTGGAATTCTTGAATTTCATAATATGGAAGAAAGGGCTGCACGGAACTCCGGCATAGGGCAATTGCTGTCCCGTTCGATTATCAATGTCTTGAGACCGGCATAAGGGCGTACCAGTTCTTCAATCTCTTTCGGCGGAATGCCTTCCCCGAAGTAAACGGGGGCGAAGCAATCCCAGAATTTCTTTGCCAATGCCTTGGGCATGTGGAACGTCTCCTTTATGAAATCTTCGCCGCTGAGATAGGTGCAGAGGTAAACCATTGCGACGTCAAATAGGTGGTTGCCCCAGCAGAAGTCGCCCAAATCGATGAAATAGCGTTGGTCGCCCACGAAAATGGCGTTGCTGTACTGGAGGTCCCCATGGATGGCGGTGTCCTCGTCCGGAGTGTCGGCGATGAAGCGGGTAAGTTTGTCCTTTTCAGCATTCGTGAAGAAGGGGTTGGCCGCAAGCAGGCGGTAGTACCTGTCTTTTACGCTTTCGAATTGAGTGGTATCCACGTGGGTGGAGTGGAGCTGCTTGCACATTCCGGCAAATTCTGCTGCATACTGAGCCACTTTGCCGGGTTCGTCGCCGGTGGCGCGGGAATAGGATTTCTTGCCCAGGATACGATGGAAACGTATGCCGTAACGGCCGTCTTCGGTCACCACGTATTCACCCGGTTCCGGAGTGGGGATGCCCATGTCGTACACTTTCCTGGCCAGGGTCATCTCGTCCAGCGGCTGCTGGATCTTGCCGGGAAAATATAGCTTGAGCATTACCGACGGGTCGGTCTTGTGATCATAGCTTTCTCCGTTGAATCCGCCTCCTGAAAGCACGTAGTCGTTGAGGGATATTTTGATTGCTTCCATATTGAAATGCTTTAATTGCGAAGAAACTTTATACCAGGGACAAAGCCACGTCCATCATGCGGGTGAATGTGTTCTGCCGCTGCTCAGGAGTGGTCATTTCACCCGTGAGGACATGATCCGAAATAGTAAACAGGGCAAGCGCTTTGTTGCCTGAACGGGCTGCATTCATATAGAGCGCGGCGGCCTCCATTTCCACGGCCAGCACTCCCATCTTTATCCATTTGTCGGCCTGGGGATGGTCGGAATAGAAAACGTCGGCAGACATCACATTCCCCACCATATATTCGTAATTCATTGCTTCACAGGCATCTACCGCCTTCCGGAGCAGCCCGAAGTCGGCTATTGGGGCGAAGGTGCCTGGCAGTTCGTACTGGGCGCCATAGTTGGAGTCGGTGCAGGCGCCCTGGGCTATCACGAGGTCTCCGAGTTTCAGATCCTTGTGGTATGCTCCGGCAGAACCTATGCGGATAATGTTCTTGACGCCGTAGAAATTGAACAGTTCATAAGTGTAAATGGCTATGGATGGAATGCCCATTCCATGGCCCATGACGCTCACCTTTTTGCCCTTGAAAGTGCCGGTGTATCCGAGCATTCCGCGTATTGTGTTGAATAGCACAGGTTCTTCCAGATAAGTCTCGGCCATGAACTTGGCGCGGAGGGGATCACCTGCCATTATGACTGTTTCGGCTATTTCACCGTATTTGGCGCCGATGTGTGGAGTAGGTGTATTGCTCATATTATATCGCTGTAAATCAATTGGTCAGAAAATCCATTTGAGGCCGGCGCAAGGACGTGCCCAGAAGCCTTTGGCGGCACCGCCGAAATTGTAGCTCAGCTCGACCTCGCCGCCTATGTTGAAATTGGGGACTCCGAAGTGCCTGCCCACGTTGTACCACAATTGCGGCTCGGATATGAACACCACGCGGGAGAACTCGTTGATCGCCCTCTGGTCTTGCCACCAGAAGTCAGCGAAACCGCTGAACCGCAGGCCCTCCAGTCCGAAAAGATCGTCCATGCCCCACACTGCCGTGAACTGCATAGGCACCTGGCTTGTGAAGTTGGCCATCCACTTGTAGAGCACTTTAAGATTAAGGGTATTCTTGAAATCCTTGCTGTGGATGAAATAATCCAGGCCGGCCAGCGCCGCGTGGTTGATGCCGTAGCGGCTGTAAACTCCTCCGTTGTACTCTATCTGGAGGCTGAGCGCGCCGAGTGCCGAGTCCTGCCAGAAATTCAGGCAGCGGGCAATTTCGAAGTAGGTCCCGTCAGGGGCGTCCTGCCGGGGAGTATAATCGTAGTCGATGAAGAAGAAGGTGTTACCCCATTTGTCGGTATGGAAGCCTTCCAGTGTGGTGGTGACTATATTGCGGTCCTGGCCGAAATCGTAGAATACCTGCAGGTTGGTCTGGGCTTTCAGTCCGGCTGAAAAAGCGAGAATCGCCAGACAGGCAATGAAAAGGGATTTTTTTATCATAGTGTTGATTTATTTTTCTGACAGGTTGAGTAAAAAGCTTACAGGGACCCCTTCCGGAATGGATTCGGAGCGCGGTACGTCCGTGATGTTGATGATGAAATTGGCGTACACGGCCTTTGGCTTGAACTGCTGCACCAGCCTGATAGCTGCTGCGGCAGTGCCTCCGGTGGCATAAATGTCGTCGTGAATGAGTACCACGTCATCTGGCCCTATGGCGTCGGCATGCACCTCGATGGTATCGGTGCCGTATTCCTTGGAATAAGATTCGGAGACCGCTTCGGCGGGTAGCTTGCCCGGTTTCCTGACGGGGACGAAGCCTGCGCCCAGCCGTGCTGCTGCGGCCGCCCCTGCTATGAAGCCGCGGGATTCGATACCCGCTACCTTGGTAATGCCTTTGTCCCGGTAAAGCTCGCAGATGCGGTCGAGCACTTCACCGAAAGCGGCCGGATTCTTGAACAATGTGGTAACATCGAAAAACTGGATTCCTTCTATCGGGAAATCCGGGACGATGCGTATAGACTTGATGAGTTCTTCGTTTGTCATTTCTAAGTTTCAAATTAACTGGTTAATGATCACCGGCGGCTACACGAGGGTCCGTATCTTGTCGCTGACCGCTTCGGGCGAGCTGAGTGAGCAGCGCGCACATTCCTGCCCGAACCGGGCGGCTTCCACGGCTCCGGCTTGCGGCCCGGCGTGCACAATTCCGGCAAGCAGTGCATCTCCGGCGCCCGTAGTGTTCACGATTCCTGTCACCGGCAGGGCGGGCAGCTGCGTCTGCTCTCCGTCTTCCCGCACTATCACGCCTTCGGAGCCCATGCTCACGTACAGCCGCTGGATGTAACTGTCGTAAGTGCCGTCTTGCGGCAGGAGCACCTCGGCTTCGAGCCGGTTGCACTTCACGGCAAACACCTTGTTGTCGGAGAACCGGGTCATCTGCAAGGCCTCGCGCAAGCGTCCCACCTTGGCGGAAGATACAGCGTCCAGATAGAGGGGAGGGATGCATCCGCCCACCAGGAAGCTGAGAGTGTCGGCCGGAAGGTTGGCGTCGGCGACCACCGCATCCGCCCGGTTTATGGCCTCCATGCGGCTTTCCAGCCACTCCGGCGTCATGAGTCCGGTGACAGCCATGTCCGCCACCCCGCCCATCAGTTCGCCGTCGTAGCCGTTTATGCTCACGAAGCAGGCGTTGCGGGCGCCGCTCCTGGTCTCGCTGAGGGAAAGGTCTATTCCGAGCGATTTGCAGTTGTCCTTCAGGATGCTGCCGAAGCTGTCCGCTCCGAAAATGGTGATGAAGCTCACCTCGTCTCCAAGCAGGGCAAGATTATGGGCTATATTGCGCCCGACACCTCCCGGAGCGGTACGTACAGTGCCGGGATTGGAGTCGCGGGCGACAAAAGGTCCTGCGGTCGTGGCGCTGATATCCATGTTGGCGCCACCGATGACTATAATCTTCATAACCTACAAATATAGTAATTTCCCGCAAAAAAGATTTATATTTGTAGCTTAACTGTCAAACGGAAGATGAATAAATACTTAGACATATCCCCTGAAGTCCTGCATGCCCTGGAGACCGGGCGCCCGGTCGTGGCCCTGGAGTCCACTATCATATCCCACGGAATGCCTTATCCGCAAAATGTAGAAACCGCTATGCGGGTGGAGCAGGCGATCCGGGACGAGGGTGCAGTTCCTGCGACTATAGCCGTCATTGGAGGCCGGCTGAAAGCAGGTCTGAGCGGGGCGGAAATAGAATATCTTGGCAAAAAGGGCCGCGGAGTGGCCAAGGCATCCCGGCGTGACCTGGCCGTCCTGGTGGCCCGCGGCGAGGATGGAGCGACCACCGTAACCACCACCATGATAATAGCTTACATGGCCGGCATCAAGGTATTTGCTACAGGCGGAATTGGCGGCGTGCACCGTGGAGCGGAGACCACTATGGATATTTCCGCCGACCTGGAAGAGCTCGCCCATACCCCCGTAATGGTGATTTGCGCCGGTCCCAAGTCCATCCTGGACCTGGGCCTTACCCTGGAATATCTGGAGACCAAGGGAGTACCTGTAATAGGCTACGGCACGGATGAGCTTCCGGCTTTTTATACGCGTCGCAGCGGCTTCAAGGTGGATTATCGTATCGACAGTCCGGAAGAGCTGGCGGCTGCTTTCCGGGCGGGCCGCGAGATGGGGCTCGGCGGCGGCATGCTGGTCACCAACCCCATTCCGGAGGAGTTCTCCATGGATCCGGACCGCATCAACGCCGCTATTGATGAAGCTGTAGAGGAGGCACGCGCCCAAGGCATCCACGGCAAGGACACCACGCCCTTCCTGCTTGCCCGCATCAAAGACATCACAGGCGGCGACAGCCTCGCATCCAACATCCAGCTGGTACTCAACAACGCCCGGCTTGCTGCCCGCACCGCGGCCTGTCTGTGCGACGCCGGCAAAACTCGGTAATACTACGTCATGGATAACATTATCAAGGATTTACAGGCGCAGGAATATAAGGAGGGCTTCGTGACGGATGTGGAGCAGGAGTACGTGCCCAAAGGTCTGGACGAAGACATCATACGCCTTATTTCAGCCAAGAAGCAGGAGCCGCAGTGGCTGCTGGATTTCCGGCTGGATGCTTTCCGCAAGTGGCAGGCGATGAAGGAGCCGCACTGGGGCCATCTTAAGCTGCCGAAAATTGATTATCAAGACATTATCTATTATGCCGCGCCCAAGAAAGACAGCGATCGCCCCACTGAGATAGACCCGGCGCTGATGGAGACTTTCGACAAGCTTGGCATCCCTCTGAAAGAGCGTGAGGTGCTGGCAGGCGTAAAGGGCAAGGAGGTGGCCGTGGACGCCGTATTCGATTCCGTGAGCGTTACCACTACTTTCCGCAAGACGCTGGCGGACAAGGGGATAATCTTCTGCTCTTTCTCCGAGGCGGTACGCGAGCACCCGGATCTGGTGCGCAAGTATCTGGCTACGGTGGTCCCTGCGGGCGACAACTACTTCGCAGCCCTTAATTCGGCCGTATTCTCGGACGGATCTTTCTGCTATGTCCCCAAAGGTGTGGAGTGTCCTATGGAACTGAGCAGCTATTTCCGCATCAACGCCGCCGGTACGGGTCAGTTCGAGCGTACCCTGATAGTGGCTGACGAGGGGGCGAAACTCAGTTACATGGAAGGCTGCACCGCTCCCATGCGCGACGAGAACCAGCTGCACGCCGCGGTGGTGGAAATCATAGTGGAAAAAGACGCAGACGTGAAATACAGCACCGTGCAGAACTGGTATCCGGGGGACGCACAGGGCCGCGGCGGCATCCTGAACCTGGTGACCAAGCGGGGACTGTGCCGCGGAGCCGGTTCGCATCTCAGCTGGACGCAGGTGGAGACAGGGTCCGCCGTTACCTGGAAATACCCCAGCACCGTGCTGATGGGCGATTACAGTTCGTCCGAGTTCTACAGCGTGGCCATGACCAACAACCGGCAGCAAGCGGACACCGGCACCAAAATGATACACATAGGCCGCGGAACCCGCAGCCGGATAGTGTCCAAAGGCATTTCCGCGGGCCATAGCGAGAACAGCTACCGCGGACTTGTGAGGGTGAATCCCGGAGCTGTGGGAGCCCGCAATTTCTCCCAATGCGATTCCCTGCTGATAGGCTCGCAGTGCGGCGCACACACCTTCCCGGTCATAATGAACCGCTGTCCCCAGGCGGTGGTGGAACATGAAGCTACCACATCCAAAATCAGCGACGACCAGCTGTTTTATTGCGGCCAGAGAGGCATAGGCCCGGAAGACGCCACCGCCCTTATTGTCGGCGGTTATGCCCGCGAAGTGCTGAGCCGTCTGCCAATGGAATTTGCTGTTGAGGCCCAGAAACTCCTCAGCGTGTCCCTGGAGGGGGCTGTAGGATGAGCTGGGTGGAAATCATATCGGCCGTGCTCGGCCTGAGCTGCGTTTTCCTGGCGGGACGCGGCTCCAAATACAATTTCTGGGTGGGCTATGCCTACAATATCTTCCTGTTCGTGCTGTTCTGGAACCAGCATCTCTACAGTGCCATGCTGCTGCAGCCGGTGTCGTTCGGCATCAACCTTTACGGGCACTGGAGATGGACCCATCCCCGGGAGGACGAACGCAGCGCGGCGGACGGCAAGGCCCTTAAAGTAGGAAGCTTGCGGCCGCGTGAAATTGTGTCCCTGCTGCTTTCGGCAGCGCTTTTCGGCACTCTGTGGGCGCTGGTGCTGGAGTGGCTTCCCCAGCGCTGGCCGGCCGTGTTCGCGGCCGACCCTCAGCCCTGGCTGGACTCCTACGTGCTGATGGCCACCCTGCTGGCGCAGCTGCTCAGCGCCCGCAAGTGCTGGGAGTGCTGGATAGTGTGGCTGGTGGTAAACCTCTCCAACATAGTCCTTTACATCAGTTCCGGCTTGTACGTTATGCCTATAGTGAGCGCCCTGTACCTGGCCAACGGGGTGTGGTCGCTCATCAGCTGGAGGAACAAAAACCGCAGGGGAGAATGATACTTCGATATAATCAGATAATACTCAAATAATTATGTCCATCCGTCGCTTTTTATTGGCACTGACCTGTACTGCCGTTGCGCTTGTGTCGTGCAAAATGGAGATAGACCTTTCCCAAACCACCGTGCTGGAAGTGAGTCTGGACTCCGGTACAAAAACCCACATGGGCGCCTCCGCCGAAGGGGAGAGGCCCGTTTACTGGAGCGAAGGCGACCAGCTTTGCCTGAACGGAGTCGTTTCCTCGGCGCTGTCCGGCGTAGGCGGGGCGGTTTCCAGCGCACAATTTACCTTCCCCGGCGTTATAAATCCGCCTTTCAGCCTGCTGTACCCTGCATCATTCTATAAAGATGCAGACACAGTCACTTTCCCCGACAGCCAGACTTGGGTGTCCGGCAGTTTTGCCACCAACACCATGCCCATGTGCGGGTACAGTGCGTCTCCAGGCAGCGGCGTATCTTTGCAGCACCTCGGCGCAGTAGTGCACCTGAAAGTCCGGAAAGACTCCGGCGTTGACGCGTCCCGCCTGAGCAGCGTGACCTTCAGCGGACGAGCCGGAGAGCAGGTTTCCGGGGACTTCACCATAAATTACGAGACCGCCTCCCTGACCGGAGCAGCTGCAAGCGAAGAAGGCCGCACCGTCACCCTCACCCTTTCGGAGAGCCTTTCCGAGAGCAGCGACCTGGACCTGTTCCTGGTGGTTCCCGCCGGCACTTATGATTCCGGCTTCCAGGTAGTCCTCACCGATGAATACAACCGCACCATGACCAAGTTCCGCGGCACGTCCATCACCCTGAACCCCGGCAAGCTTGTAAAGATGCCGCAGTTCAACTTCGTGCCTTCCGGAATCGCCACCGAATTCGGCCTTCCTCCGGTTATCGAAGACCAGATTCTGGATGAGTACAACGTGACCGGGCGTGTGGTGGATCAGGCCGGGACCGGTATCTCAGGCGTGATAGCCACCGACGGCCTCCAATGCGTGAGGACCGATGCCGACGGCTACTTCTACATGATGAGCGACGTGGCCTCCACCAAGTTCGTATATATCAGCACCCCGTCGGGATACATGCCGCAGGTGGAAAACGGCGTCCCCAAGTTCTACAAACTGCTGTCCGGCGTCACTCCCTCCGAAGGCATCTACGACATGGGCGACTACACTGTGAGCGCCGTCGCCAATCCTGACCGCTATACCCTCCTTATTACTGCCGACCCTCAGCCGAGGCAGTACAGCAAATGGAACAACGACCGCATCGCCTACAAGTCCCTGGACGTGTGCGAGGACCTCTACCAGGAGCTCAGGGACGTAGCCGGCAGCATTTCCGGCCGTCAGGTGTACGGAATCTGCCTCGGAGACATAGTGCACGAGGATATGAGCCTGTTCGACAACTACAGCAGCGCCCTGGCAACCCTTGGCTATCCCACGTACAACATCATAGGCAACCACGACAATGACACGGAGGCAGCCGACGATGCCGCCGGGGCTGTTCCTTACGAAAACCACTACGGACCCCGCAACTACTCCTTCAACATAGGCGGCATACACTTCGTGATGCTGGACAACCTGATAATGAAGATCAATCCCGACAACGGCAACAAGCTCACCGGCTTCGACCAGGGACTCACGGACGATATCTGGACCTGGCTGCAGGCCGACCTTGCATACGTTCCCACAAGCTCCAAACTGATGGTCTGCGCCCATTCACCCATGTTCAGGCTCATCAGCGGCAACGAACGTACCAATACCGCAGCCCACGGCGGCAACGACGGTTACGGCGGCCTCCTGAACAAGTATGCCGAAGTGCACGCATGGGCAGGCCATACACACGTTGGATTCAACTACAATTATCCTTCCAGCCACAGGCACAAGAGGGTGCAGGTACACACCCTCGCACGTTCCACCGGAGAGCTCTGGACCAACGAGTATCTTGCCGCCGGTACGCCCCGCGGTTTCACGGTGGTGGAAGTGGATAACGGCAACATTACGTGGAAATTCCATCCCGTGACCCGCCAGACGGCTGCTTTCGTTGGCGTTACTTCCGGGATCTGTTCTGCCGGAGCTCCGGCCTACAACTGGCGCGACTGGAACTACAACTCTTCCGGGGCAGCC
This sequence comes from Bacteroidales bacterium, assembly GCA_017509375.1. The sequence goes on from JAFWPT010000472.1 coordinate 13,622, forward strand.
GTGATGAAAAAGGGCGGCGCTCTTACCGAAGATTACCAGATGCATGTATATCCCCGCGGAGCATACGGCGACGAGTATGTTTATGTAAACGTATTCCTGTGGGATGACAAGTGGTCTCTCCCAGTGTGGACTCCCACCGGTGGCGCTCCTGTGGAAATGACCCTGCTGCACGATTCCAACGGTGCATACATTTCCGATACGGAGAATATCTACGACCTTGCAAACACCGAAATGAAGACTCATTACAAGTCCAATGTCGGTTTCTTCCGGAATGATGACGGTTACCCTGCCAGTGAAGTCGGCGAGATAACCACGATGTTCCGTGCTCCTGCAAGCGCAACTCCCGCCGGAGGAACGGTTACTGTAACCGACCGTTTCGGAAATGTTTATTCCCAGTCTGTTTCTTGGTGACACACTTCGTGTGGCGCATATAGTTTTTTGCCTTTTTCTTTGTTTTTTTTAAGTTTTTTTAGATTTTTGCGTTCTAATATACTGAGAACAAGCATTTGATTATTAAGAACAAATACCATAAGCACATGCAGATTAATTCATCTTCAAGGGAGACCTACGTCACTCCCTGTTGCATTTCTTTTAAGATTTGCCCCCGTTCCGGCTTCCTGAACGGTTCTGTCACTATTCCGGCAATTGAAGAAGAAGAGGAGGATTGGTAGTATGAAAACACGCTTTTTCTTAGGGCTTGCGGCGGTAGTGCTGCTGGCAAGCTGCAGCAAGGAGCTCCAGGCTCCCGAAACCGTTATTTCCGATACCAAGACGACTCTCGAAGTAGGAATCGTTCCTGCCACGAAGACCGTTATGGAATCCAATGACGGGACTTCCCACAATGTTTACTGGTCCAACGGAGATCAGATTGCCGTCAACGGCACCGCATCCGAGGCTTTGGAGAATGTTCCGGCCGAATGTGCCACCACCCAGTTCACATTCAACGGCGTCCTGAGCACTCCCTACAATGTGCTGTATCCTGCATCCATCTATGCGGACGCAAGCCACGTAAACCTTCCCGCAGTACAAGCCTACAGGGCCGGCGGTTTTGCAGAGGGCATGTTCCCTATGGCCGGATATTCGGCCGACGGCAGCAGCCTCTCCCTCAATCACCTTTGCGCCATCCTGAAGATTCAGGTGAAGCAGGCTGCAACCGATCCCGATACGGACAACATCGCAGCAGTACGCTTCAAGGGCCGCAACGGCGAGAAGGTCAGCGGTAACTTCGGCATTACCTACGATCCCGCCGCCATCGCAGCCGAGTCCGGCACCGGAGCAGAGCTGGAAGTCAAGGTTGTCAAGACCCTGGCAACTTCCACTTCTGCCGCAGCGGTTTACTACATCGTGGTCCCTGCCCGCGAGTATGCCAACGGCTTCGACGTCATCGTCCAGGATGTCAACGGTCACATCATGACCAAGAGCAAGACTACCGCAAAGACTCTCGAAGCCGGTCATCTGTATGCCATGACTGAATTTGAGTTCGTCCCCACCGGCACCGAGCTCGGAGTCGTCATCAGCAACGCCCAGGAACTCATCGATTTTGCCACCGCCTACAACAACAAGGAATATGCGGATCTTGGCTCCAGCCTCGTTGCCACCGTTACCGACAACATCACCTTCGACGCCACTTCCTCCGCTGCCTTCAACGCAACGGGCGGAATCGGCCTGAAGAACGGTGTAGGCGGCGCCACGGAAGATTTTTACTTTGACGGCCTCTTCAATGGCGGCAACTACACCATTTCCGGCCTGGAAGCCACCGTGCCTCTGTTTGTGGCAACAGGCAGTGCAGGCACCGTCAAGGACTTGAATGTCGACAGTTCGTGTGAGTTTACCTTCACACACGCCAACACATCAGAAGGCATGTTCGCTTCTGTCGTAGGATATCACAAAGGTGTGCTCGACAATGTAAAGGTTGCAGCCGACATCAATCTTGATGAAGTTGCCGAAGTTACCAAAATGACTACCTTAGGGGGTCTTGCAGGCCGCACAACCACAGGTAAGCTCCAGAACGGCTGCGAGTACTCCGGCTTGATTTCCACCCCTGCAGGCTTTACTACTACCGGAAAACTCATCATCGGAGGACTTGTGGGAAGATTTTCCAATGCCGGCAGCGTAAGCGATGCTACTTTCAAGGGAGCCATAAGCAACTTTGCATTAGCATCTTCTACAGATAAGGCCAACCCCAATCTTATAATCGGCGGCGTAGTCGGTTATCTGGACGGCGGAGCAAGTGTTTCCTCCTCAAACTCAACTGCAGATCACGAGGAAGTTGCGACCGGGCACTCTACGCTTAAGGGAAGGATTGTAATCAGTACCACTACGGCCTATAATTCTGCCTTGGGTGGTATTGTCGGAGAGCTCCAAGACGGCAGTGTCTCCGATTGTTCCAATGCTGCTACTCTGTCCTGCTATATTGTCAAAATCGGTGATGCATCTGCCAGATATATCAAGAACGGTGGTATAGTAGGCAAAGTGAACGTTAATGGAACTGTGACAGACTGCATCAACAATGGTGCTATCAATCACCGTGCTAATCCAAGGCTTCAGGACCTCGGTGGTATTGCCGGTTACAATGCCGGTTCCATCAGCGGTTGTACAAATAATGCCGCTGTCAACCACATGACTTCCGGTGCAAGCGGCGCAACCAATAAGGGTGGGCGAATAGTCAATATTGCCGGTATCATCGGTGAGAATGCCTCTGGTGCGTCTGTCTCCGATATCCACAATACTGCTGATATTCAGATTTCTGCCATTGAAGATAACTATGACACTACCAATGATAAACCTGTTTGTGAAATCAGGATGGGGGGTGTCGTTGCCTATAATCTGGAAGTGATTGATGGAGGCGCGTCAAAGAATATCACTAACGCAGGCAATATTAACCTGACTACTACGCCTCAGAATCCGTTCCTTGGATTTGAGCTTGGCGGTGTTGTCGGTTATTCCGAGAAATCCGTTAAAAATGTCGTCAATTCAGGTACTGTGTCTAACAAGCTGAACAATGCTTACGCCGTTACCAGGCTCTATATGGGCGGCGCTGTCGGCGAAATGAAGAACGGTGCAAATGTTGAGATAAGAGGATGTGAGAATTCCGGAGAAGTCTATTTCAACGTTAACGCCAAAGCTGCAGCTCATACAGGCGACTACCTTGGAGGCATTGTCGGATTCGTTACCGGAGAAGATGTCAACACCACCGTTTCCGACTGCGAGAACAGCGGCTATGTCCATATCAACTGCAATATTACTACAGCATGTACGGATCTCATAGCAGCAGGCATAGTAGGAAAGATGAACGAGTCTGGTTCGATCACCGATTGCAACAATATCGGCGGAGCAAGCAATGCCGGAGAGGTTTATATCGGATTCTCCAATGCCGCCCATACCGATAATTATGCTGGCGGTATCTTAGGCAAAACCGTTGACAGCGACCTTGCCGTCAGTGGTTGTACCAATTCCGGAAAAATCTGGGGGGGGAACGGTACAAAGCAGAATGGAAAAACTTTCTATGTAGGTGGAATAGCTGCATACCTTGACGGTGCGTCCAGCGTCGATGACTGCGAGAACAATGGTGTTCTCCTGAACAATCAGTTCAACAACACCGTTACCAAGGCTGGCTCCATATTTGAGGGTGGCATCGCAGGATTCGTTCTTGGTACTGACAGCGATAGGATTTCCATTTCCAATGTAACCAACAATGTAAATAGTGGCGCAACCATTACAGGAGGACGCCGTGGCTACACCGGAGGCGCGGTAGGTTATGGCGAATATGTGGACATCACCAATGCCACCAACGCCAACAGCTACGGCGGAGGTTCCGGTTACTATATTGGCGGTATCGCCGGCTGGCTGGTCAACGGTACCATCAGCAATAGCACCTATTCAGGAACCGCCATAGAAACCACCCAGGTTCAGGGCGCAGGCGGAATCGTCTGCACACTTGATGCCGGTTCAACCATTGACGGATGCAGCAGCTACCTCAATTCTATTACCCACGGATCAAACGCATGCGTTGACGGCGATATAGCTGGCAAGTCCGTTGCAGGCAGTACCATCAAGAACTGCCATTATACCGGCACCTATGGCCTCTGCTCCGACACCAATTTCACCGACGGTGGCAGCAACGTAGCAGACCTGTAGAAATATTCCCGTATTCCGGCCTGGTCCCGGAATTGATTCTGGGGGTTGGCTAATCAAAACAGTTTAGCCAGCCCCTTTCGGGTCAAAAAACACGAAATCATTTAACCAATAACAACTGTAGATGAAACGTTTTCTGTTCACGTTGATGTCCGTACTCCTGCTGCCGGCACTGCTGTCGGCACAGCAGGCCAAGACTTGGACCGGCATCGTGGTAGACAGCAACGGCGACCCCATCCCGGGCGTTGCGGTTTTTGTCTCCGGTGCAGTGTCCGGCGGCTCCATCACCAATGCGGACGGCTCCTATTCCATCTCCGCAAAGCCTGACGATGAAATCAACTTTGCCTGTCTCGGCTACGAAACCCTCATCATAAAAGCGGCGTCTGCCCAGATGAAGCGGGTGGTGCTCAAAGATGAGGCGGAAGTCCTGGATCAAGCCGTAGTCACGGCCCTCGGTATAAAGAGGGACGAGAAGGCCATAGGTTACTCCGCCCAGAAAGTGGAGGGAGAGAAGTTCTCGAATTCCGCCACCACAGGTAACTGGCTCAACGGTATTTCCGGCCAGGTAGCCGGTCTCAACATAGACCGGAGCAGCGGCCCTGAAGGTTCCATGCGCGTTACGGTGCGAGGCGAGTCCTCCGCCAGCCTGGAGAACAATACCGCCCTCTTTGTGGTTGACGGCGTGCCTATGTACAACACCTCCACCAAGTCCGACGCCGGCGGCGAGGGCAGCTCCTTTGCCATCGACTACGGTAACGGTATCGCCGATATCGACCCGGAGAACATTGAGAGCGTGACAGTGCTTAAAGGCGCCGCCGCAACCGCACTCTACGGTTCCCAGGCCGCCAACGGCGCCATCATCATCACCACCAAGTCCGCCGAGAGCCAGGATGCAGTGTTCAGCGTAAGCTACAAGTCCAGCTTCGCAGCGGATGTGGTCCTGACTTCCCCCGACCTGCAGTACACCTACGGTCAGGGAACAGCCGGCCAGGACTACTATTACTACCTGGTGAGCGGCGAGGGCGACGACGTGGCCGGACTCAACCCCCGTGCCGACTATTCCACCACCGCTACCCTGGAATCCTGGGGGCCGAAAATGGACGGCACCCCTTATTTCCAATACTATAACATTGAAAAGGGAATCGGCGGCCACGTCAACGAGCTGGGTGATTTCGTGCGCGACGCCACTCCGTTCATCAGCTACGGAGACTGGTTCAAAGACTATTTCGAGACCGGAAAGACTTTCTCCAACTCCATAGTGATGTCCGGCAAGATAGGCAAGGACAACAGCGTGCGCGTGAGCTACACCAACAATACTACCTCCGGCATCGTGCCCAACTCCCCGAGCATGACCAACTATATCTCCGTGAGAACCGGCAGCAAGCTGGCCAAGTGGCTCAAGATGGACACCTCGGTGAACTACCGCAGCCTCAGGAGAGACAACATCCCTACTTCCTCCGGTTACGGTTCCACCGCCATAATGTACAGTCTGTGGTGCTATGCGCCGAGCATCGATATGAGCTGGGCCTCCAATTACTGGAAGGACCCCGCTGCATTCCAGCAGGACGCATCCCTCACCGGAGGCAAGAACAACGCCTACTTCCTGGCCAACGAATGTATCAACAACCAGAACCGCGACCGTATGTACGGCAACGTTTCCTTCAACGCGGACATTGCAAAGGGACTTACCCTCACGGCACGCGGCGGTCTCGACATCACTTCCGAGTTCCGCTCCCAGAGGCAGGCCACTTCCACGCAGGCCAAGCCTCAGGGCTGGTACCGTGAGCAGGACATCGACTCCAAGCAGTTCTCCGGCGACTTCCTGCTTCGCTACAACACCCGCATAGGTGCCGATTTCGATATCACCGGCAACGTGGGCGGAAGCATTATCTGGCGCAGCTACAGCAACCATACCCAGACCGCCAGCACCCTCAACATCCCCGGCGTATATTCGCTCATCAACGCATCCTACGAGCCCAAGGCCACCAACAATTCCTACGAGCGCCAGACCAATTCGCTCTACGGAATGCTTTCGCTCGCCTGGAAGAACGCAGTGTTCCTGGATGTTACCGGCCGTAACGACTGGTCCAGCACCCTGCCGGCAAACAACCGTTCGTTCTTCTATCCTTCCGTTTCCGGAAGCGTGGCCCTCAACGACCTGTTCGAATTCGGACGCGCCAACGGCCTCATCAACCTGATGAAAATCCGTGCTTCCTGGGCCCAGGTAGGTAACGATACGGCCCCTTACCGCGTAGCAGACTACCTCCAGGGCACCGGCTTCCCCGGCACCGTGCAGATTCAGACTTCCAAGTCCAACACGAACCTGCGTCCGGAGATAGTGAGCTCCTGGGAAGTGGGTCTGGAACTCCGTATGTTCAAGAACCGCCTGTCTTTCGACGCCGCCTATTACGACTCGGTGACCAAGGACCTCATCTCCCAGATGCCGGTTTCCTATGCAAACGGTGTCAACTACATGTTCGTCAACGCCGGTTCCATACGCACCCGCGGTATAGAGCTCACCCTTGGCGGCACTCTCATCAAGAAGCGTGATTTCCAGTGGAAAGTAAGTTCCAACTTCACCATGAACAAGAACTCCGTGGTATCGCTCGGAGAGGGTATAGACCAGTGGATTATCGCTTCCTACAGCACTCATGCATACATGATTGCCTACGAGGGCGGCAGCCTCACCTCTATGTACGGCAAGGGTTACGTCCGCGCACCGGAAGGCTCCACGGCCATCGATGAGAAAGGCAACATGGTCGATGTTTCCGGCCTGCTTGTGCTGGACAAGCAGAACGTGCCGCAGACAGGCACGGAACTCCAGTACCTCGGAGAGGCCGCCCCGCTTTGGAAAGCCGGCTTTAACACCAGCCTCAAGTTCAAAGGCCTGGAATTCCACGTGAGCCTGGACGGCCAGATGGGAGGCCACGTGTTCTCCTACACCAACTGGGTGCTTAACTATCGTGGAAAGGGCCTGGCTACCCTGGAAGGCCGCGAAGGCGGCATGGTGCCCATCGGTGTCCGCGAGACTGCCGACGGCAACTTTGTCATCAATACTGATGCCATACCGAGGGAAAACATAGCTACCTATTACCACAATAAGTACGAGCAGACCAACGGCGAGGCTAACTTCGTGAGCACGAAGTTCCTCAAGGTCCGTGAGGCCCGTCTCGACTACTCCCTTCCCAAGAAGCTGCTGGCCAAGACCAAGGTGCTCAGCGGCGTTACTTTCTCCGTCTTTGCCAACAACTTGTGGTGCTGGACGGACTTTCCCGGATGGGATCCTGAAGGCGTGACGATGCGCGGAAGCTCCGTCATCCCCGGATTCGAAATCCTGCAGATGCCATCCACCGCCCAGTTCGGCGGCTCAGTGAACCTTGTATTCTAATGGAGGAACGATCATGAAACACAGAATCATTTCAGCGTTTATCCTTGTGTGCGCGCTCGCCGGCTGTTCCAAGTTCGACGAAATGAGCAAGAACCCGTATGCCCTTTACGAAGCTCCGGCCGAGTCTTTCGTGCATCCGATTATGTTCAAGACGCAGTACAACCTGATCAGCATATTCCGCGGTACCACCGTGTTCCTGTCCCAATATGCAGTGTCCACCAACTCGGAGTCAAGTTCCCGTGTCATAGGCAATTACAATATACCTGAAGGTACTTCGGACGATATCTGGACCTCGCTTTACCTCCAGTACGGCAACGCCTACTATATGTACGACCAGGCGGTAAAGGAAAAGAGCGCTTCCATGCAGGCTGTCGCCCTGGTGCTCCGTTCTTTCCTGATAACCCAGATAACGGACACATACGGCGACGTGCCTTTCCGTGAGGCCGGTCTGCTGCCTCTCGCCGGTACTTCCGACAAATACACCACGGCTTACGACAGCCAGAAGGATATTTACCGTTCCGTCATCTGTATGCTGGAAGAGGCCAACAAGCTCTTCTCCGAGAGCGAAGACCTGCATTTCTCCGCCATCTGCGACAAGACTTACGGAGGCGACCTGGACAAGTGGCGCCGTTTCGGCAACTCTCTCTATGCCAGGGTCCTGATGCGTATAGGCATGAAGGCGATGGAAGAGAGCAACGGGGTGCTCGACCTGTATGACCCCTGGGAGTCAGTCAACGTACGCATCAAGTTGTCCGAACTCTACGAATGTTTCGTGAACGGAGGCGGCGATTATCCTATGATGCGCAGCCGTGCCGACCGCCCCATGGTGCCTTTCAGCATCCAGAACGAAACCGAGCAGACTCCTTTCTACACCACCACCAACGGTATATGGAATTCGGTTGCAGTGTGCGATGTGCTTACCCGCCGCATGCTGGATTACACCGAGGCGGTGGACTCCGACGGGCAGATCTACTACAAGTACAAGGCCGGCCCCTACAATGTGCTGAGCCCTTCCACCGGCCACGCGGAAGATCCCCGTTACGACTGCTGGTGGCGCAAGGCCAACGGTATGCCGAACCAGATGTTGAACGCGGCGTCCATAAGGTTCCTCGACAGCAAGGAGCACAAGTCCTCTGCCGGTAACTCTTCAATAGGCCGTATGACTTACGGAAACGACTATCCTTCCGGAATATCGCAGAAGATTTTCGACCTCAAGAACGCCTCCTCTTATGCGCTCATGAACTACTCCGAACTGTTGTTCATTTTCGCCGAGGCCGGAGCGCGCGGCTGGATTTCTTCCGCATCCGGACTTGGTGCATACCTGGCGCTGCTCAAGCAGGGCGTCATCGAGAGCATCCTGGAGTGGAATCCCTATGTCACTGCCGATTCCCCTCAGGTGGTGGACTACGTGAATTACGTAACCAACGGAGAGGAGTACAGCGGAGAAACTTTCAATTCAGAAAACGCACTGGAGGCCATTCTCACCCAGAAGTGGATTTCCTCCTTCTTCATCGGAATAGAATCCTGGTGCGACTACCGCCGTACCGGCTATCCCATACTCAGGACGGACGGCCCCGCTGCGGGCAACAACCACATCCTGCCGACGCGCCTGCGCTATCCTTCCGACGAGCCATATCGCAATTCCGAGTACTATAAGGCTGCTGTGGACGGCTGGCTGGGCGGCACCAACAACATCCAGACGGATGTGTGGTGGGCGGATACCAAGGAAAGTAAGGCAGTTAGACTTTTGGGCAGACAGTAAAAAAGGAAGACCATGAAACATATACACTATTTGCTTTTGTGTTGCGCTACGCTCCTGCTTGCCGGGTGCGAAACCGCCGGGCCTACTGACGAAGAAATTCTCAATTCCCGTGTAAGTACGGCCATCGACGTGCATTATTCCATGGCCGGTTCGCCGGTAACGGCCTTGTCTTTCGACCACAAGCCTTCCAGGTACACGCTCGATGTTGACCTGAACGACCCCAATCTCCGCTGGACCCTCGAGTCCGACCGCGATTGGTGCAAGGTCGTCTCCCAGGGCAACAGAGGGCCGGGAGCCATTGCCATAGACATAGCATCCAATGAAGATTTCGAGGCCAGGGAAGAGGCTACCCTTACTTTCGTGGCCGGCGAGTACCGCGGCTTCCGTATCAAAGTCAACCAGAGTGCCGCCGCTTTCGTGCTCGGACAGCCGTTCTTCATCGCTCCCATGGGCGGCGGCAGTTTCACCTGCAATGTTACGACTCCTTCCGGCGTAAGCTGGGATATCGAGTCCGAAAGCTGGCTGAACGTGAGCCGTGAAGGCGGTGCTTCGGCTTCCGGCGAGTATTCTTCGCAGGTCATCAAGATTGATGTGGCCGCCGATTCGGGCACATCCCGTTACGGCACCATAACTCTCAAGTCCCCCGGCGGCACCGGAACCATCAACGTGTTCCAGTTCGGCAACGAGTATAAATACGATGCTGACGGCAACCTGTTGCTTCCCGGAACCGAATCCAAGCTGAACATCACCGTGCCCCGCTATATGGTGGCCGGAATGGATGTTCCGGAGTTCGCTTCCTACGAAGTCACCGACGGCGAGGGCGATACGGCTACGCTTACCATCTCCCTCGGCGAGAATTTCAGCGACTGCTCCGAAAACCGCAGCATGGACGCCGTACTTAAGCTCGCAAACAGCTCCGCGACCCAGGTAGCCCTGCCCACTATCGTGCAGGAATACACGGCAGCCCACGGTCTGGTTACCGCCAAGGGCCTGATGGCCTTCGCTAAAGCGGTCTCCAGCGGACAATCCACTGCCGAATGGGAGAAAGACGGAGTGGTCGTGGTGGTAGGCGACATCAATATGTACGACGTCACCGACTGGCCGGGTATCGGAACCTCAAAGGCACCCTTCACCGGCAAATTCGACGGCGGCGGCCATAACATCCTGAATCTCAGGAGTACGTCCCACGGCTTGTTCAACTACACCAAGGGCGCCACTATCCAGAACATCACCCTCGGCAAGGGCAGCTCCCTGTTCAACGACAACGAATTCGTCACGATTAGCTATTTCGGCGGCATAGTTTCCAGGGCGGAGAGCACCACCATCAGCGCTTGCGGAATGGCCTGTGATATGGAATTCGGCGGTAGCGGCGACGATGACGCCCCCATTGCTTATGTGGGCGGTGTGGTCGGATGGGCCGACAAGGCTTCGGTGATCGAGGGCGCCAAGATGAACGGGAAGGTGACTATCTCTTCTCCGTCCGCCGCGGACGCCCACTGCTATGTGGGTGGAATTGCCGGTCTGTGCGAAGGCACGCTTACGGCTGCCGAAGTGCTGGGACAGGTGAATTTCTCCGCCGGAACGGGGCATGCCTACATTGGTGGCATCGAAGCCGCTCTCATTGACGGTGCAACCGTGGGCAACAACTCCTTCATGGGAACCGTCAACCTCGGCGGCAACGCGGAACTGGTTATGCTGGGAGGCCTTTACGGCAGAATTGACAGCGACCGCAGCTTCGACGTGGCCGGCGACAAGTCCGTCCAGCTCGGAACTATCAATATCAACTCTTTCCGCTCCGCCGCTACCAGCTGCATTTATGTAGGCGGCTTCGCTGGCATGTTGTCCGTCGCGGCTTCCCTGACCCTCAGGGGCTACGAGGTGCAGACCAATATCAATATCGATTGCGCTTCTAGCGTGAAGATGGCCAAGTACCTCTGTGTAGGCGGCTTACTGGGAGCTTGCGATCCTGCACAGGCGGCGGCTTCGCTCACTTTCGACAAGCTGGTTACAGCCGGTACCATCAAGGTAAAATACGACACTGCGGTAGCCTGCCAGGTAAGGCGTATATGGCTGGGCGGCGTTGCCGGCTATGTGAACGGCCCCGCTTCGTTCAAGGACTGCTCCAACAAGGGTGAAGTCGGCAAGTATGAAGGCGGCACCTATTGCGCCCGGTCCAACGGATACGGGGAGATTTCCGGCGGCATTGCCGGATATGCCCACGGCGGCGACGTGAGCTTCGAAGGCTGCATCAACCAAGGCAATGTCTCCAACCATCAGTACAACAACAACGGCGTTACCGGTGTGTGGGACGGCATGTACACTCCTCTGGTGGCCGGCGGCATACTCGGAGCGTTCAACTACGGTACCACCGTGGAGCCTTATACCCTCACCATCACCTCCTGCACCAACGGCAAGGACGTGCTTGCCTACCGCGGCTACACCGGAGGCATAGTGGGCTTCTGCGTCAATGCTAAAATCAGCAACTGCAACAATATAGGACGTCTCAGCAACGGTTCCTCCGACCTGAGTGCATACCGCGGCGGCATCGCCGGATCTGCCGGCAACGCGCAGATAAGCAACTGTACCGCTACCTGCGACATACTTGCCAAGGTTTACGGAAGTGCCGACTATGGTTGTGCCGGAGGTATCCTGGGCATCGCCAGGGAGGGCGCCGAGGCGGACAAGGTTGTAGTGGACGGGTGCTCGTTCTTCGGTTCCGTAAAGGCAGACAAGGTGAGCACGGACAAGGCTGAGTATCCCGGCGGCATCGTAGGCCTGAGTTACGACGGCTGCACCGTTTCCAACTGCAAATTCGGCGGAAACATACAAGGTGTAGAAATATCTGAGAACAACGTGGCTGCCAATGCCGTAGGCAACGGCAAGGGCGTTATATCAGGCATAGGATACTGGGGAGGCAACTGATGCTGATGAAGAGAAGCGTTTATATTCTTTTCGTTTTTGCCCTGCTGGCCGGATGTAATCCGGATAATCCGGACAATCCGGGCGGCGGAAACAAGACTACGCCGGAAGTTTATACCATTTCCGGCGTGGTCTCCGGCAGCGACGGCAAAGTCTTGAAGGACGTGGTGGTGAGCGACGGTCTCAACTGTGTGCTCACCGATGCCGAAGGACGGTACTACCTCAACTCCGACCTGGACAAGACAGACTATGTCTTCGTGTCCACGCCCTCCGCTTATGCGGCTCCGGTTAAGGACGGTCACGCCTGCTTCTGGAAGTTCCTGAAGGAGGTCGGCAAGGGCCCGTCCGGGAAGTACTCCGTGGATTTCCTCCTCAACAAGATATCCTCTCCTGAGCGCTACGCCGTATTGCTCTTTGCCGACCCGCAGCCGCGCAAGCGCACCGCCGGCCTGGACAAAGTGGCATACCATTCCCTGGACTGCTGTGAAGACATGTATCGCGACATGAAGGATTACGTGGCCACTCTCGGCGGCATACCCGTGTACGGCATAGGGCTGGGAGACATTGTACATCAGGATCTTTCCCTCCTGGCGCAGTACAAGTCGGGTATGTCCACCACCGGAGTGGTTACCTACAACGTCATAGGGAACCATGACCAGCAGCACATACTCGAGCAAAGCGATGATGAGGCGTGCAAAGCCTACGAAGCCATCATGGGTCCGGTGAACTATTCCTTCAACCTGGGCGGCATGCATTACCTCATGCTGGACAACATGATAGCCCCGGGTCCCAATACCGGAAAATACAGCGACGAATGTATTACAGGCCTCACCGACGCCATCTGGGACTGGGTGAAGAACGACCTTGCCCTTGTCCCGGCAGACATGCCCCTGATGGTGTGCGCCCATTCCCCCATGATGCACATGCAGAACGGGAAAGACCGTACAGGACAGCATCTTGCGGACCTGCGCAATCTGCTTTCCAAGCATCCCAAGGCTTATGTGTGGGCGGGGCATACTCACTCTACTTACAACTATGTGGACAAGGCCAACCCGGTGGTGGAGACCCATACCGTGTCCCGTGTTACCGGCTGTCTTTGGACCAACGAATACCTGGGGTCCAACGGTACTCCAAGAGGTTATGTGGCGCTCAATTACGACAACGGCAACGTGACCTGGAAATTCAAGCCGCTGTACGGACAGTCGGGCAGCTACACCGGCGACGGGAACGGCGGCAAAACTCCTTCCTATGTATGGCGTGACTGGGACTACGTGAGCGGCAAAGCGGTGCTGAAATCCTCCGGAAAACCCTTGGACGACAGTTACCAGATGCAGGTTTTCCCTCCCGGTACCTACGGGGACAAGTATCTGTATGTCAACGTGTTCTTGTGGGACGAACTGTGGCAGGCTCCGCGTCTTACCATCGACGGGGTGCCCACTGTGATGAAGCGCGTGACAGAGAAGGACTTCCGCTATTCCTTCAGCGACTGGGACATCACATCGTTCTATAACGTCAACACCAAGGTAGGGTCGGAATTCGTGCCGGACAAGAACAACTGCGACTCTATGTTCCGGGTATATGTGGATGCTCCGACAGGCAGCGGCACGGTTAGTGTAAAAGACAGGTTCGGAAATACTTTTACTTCATCAATTACGTGGTAATGAAAAGAATTCTGATTGTTATATTCCTGCTGGCTTCCTGCCTGGTTCTCCGAGCCGGGGGCATAGGCAGCGCCAAGGATCTCCAGGCCTTCATCGAAGCTTGTAACTCCGGAGCCGACATCATGCCATGGTGCGATGCGGACAGCACCGTTGTCCTCACGGCCGATATAGATTTGGCCAAGCTGCGCAAGATGCCTCAGGTGGCTGCTTTCAGCGGCCGTTTCGACGGCAAAGGCTTCTGCATCAAGGGCTGGAAGACCCAGTACGGTCTGTTCCATGTATTGACCGCCAACGGGATGGTGAGCAATCTAACCATAGATTCGTCCTGCACCCTTACAGTGGATTCCAAGGCTGCCGAATTCCGTGCCGGCTTCATTGCCGACACCAACGAAGGCATGATAGTGGATTGCGTGAACCTCGGTACCATAAAGCACAGCTGTGCCTATGCCGCAGGACCCATATTCATCGGCGGCATAGCCGGTTACAATCATTTCGTCATACTTCGCTGCCGCAACGGGGGCAAGATAGTATCCGACGTGTCCGGCGAAGCCAAGGAGAGCGTTTTCCTGGCAGTAGGCGGCATCAGCGGCGGCTCTACGGGCAACCCTGCGGCCGGCAGTACCGTAGCCCGCTGCGAGAACACTGGTGAGGTGAGTGCCGTCAGCAGTCTCTCCTCCATGTTCGTAGGCGGCATTACCGGCAACAGCGGCAAGACTTCCATCAAGTACTGCGTGAACCGAGGAAAGGTAACTGCCGACATCCGCGCCACCGAAGAGGGTGCGGTAAACGGATGGGCCCGCGCCGCAGGTATCGCCGGCCAGACCAAGGCCGATATTATCCGCTGCGACAATCTCGGAGCGGTGACCGCCGAGGGTGCCTGCGGGGCAAACGTGGGAGGAATAGTGGGAATGCCCCACGCCGCCCTGGTCATTGCGGACTGCCTCAATTACGGAAAGGTGTGCTCCCTTGTGGAGAACGTATCCAATACCGGCGGCATTGCCGGCAACATAGGCCGCCCGGTGCACGTGCGCAAGTGCGAGAACTGGGGAGAGGTGCGCTTCGACGGCATCAGCTCCCGCAGCCGTTCCACCGCCGGCGGCATTGTAGGCAATATCTACGTGGTGGCGTCTGCAACTGCCGGCACCTATGTGCGCGAGTGCATCAACCACGGCAGCGTGTATGCGGGAGACGGCGGCAACAAGTATGACGCCGGCAACCGCAATGCCGTTCATGCCGCTGGCATAGTGGCTTACGCCGAAGGCCGGAACGACCTCCTCGCCTTCGTAAGCGATTGTACCAACGAGGGTAACGTCACCTGCGTCTCCGGCCGCAAAGGCTCCGTCTGCGCTTCTGCCGTAGCCATCCCCACTGATGGCAGCGCTGTAAGGGACCAGGCTGTGCCGGTGAAAGCCGTAGCGGGTGCGCCCAACGTGAGCGGCACCGTTAAGACGGCTGACGGCAGGCCGATGGAGGGCATTGTGGTCACGGATGGCCGCCAGTGCGTCAAGACCGCCACCGACGGCTCTTATTCCATGACCAGCGACTTCTCTGAGGCCCGTTTCATTTATCTCAGCCTGCCGGCAACCGTGGAGATACCCTTGAATGACGGCATTCCGTCCTTCTTCCGCCGTATTCCGCGTTATGCCGAGGCGGTACAGGCCGATTTCGTGCTTACTCCCAAGCAGGAAGTTGACAATTACACCCTTATGATGATTGCCGACCCGCAGGTTCGTCCCTATGGAGTGGACGGCTCCATGGAGGTGTGGCATGACGTAGTGGCGCCCGATGCGGAAGCGTTCCGCGCGTCTTGCGGCGGGGAAGTGTATTCCATCAACCTGGGCGACCTGGTATACAATTACATGTATGCATGGGACGACTACATGGATGCCGCGGAGCAGATCAAGTGCCCCACTTTCAACGTGATAGGCAATCACGACTACGACCAGGCCAATCTTTTCGAGACGGAGCAGGGCAACGTCTATTTCGAAACTTACGTCGGCCCGGACCACTATTCCTTCGACCTTGGCCGCATCCACTTCGTAGTGCTCAACAACATATTGTACGACCGTCCTTCCACCAAGAAGAGCTATCATTACGGCCTTGACGACCGCGAGCTCGAGTGGCTGAAGGCCGACCTCGAGTCGGTGCCCAAAGACAAGATTATCTTTACTTGTTCGCACCATAACCCGTTCAAGACTCCCAATACTTCACCCCACGGCTCGCACAATGTGTACAGCTTGCACTACGCAGACTATCTGGCGTTGCTGTCGCAATATAGGGAAGTATATGCCTGGAACGGGCACAACCACCAGAACTTCTACTACAACTACAAGGGAAAGGCTACCAAGCATGGCGCACCAAACATTCAGTGTATCAGCGTTGCCCGCTGCACCAGGGCCCTGCGTCTCAACAAGTGGCTCGGCGCATCCGGCGAACCCCAGGGTTATATGGTGGTGAATGTAGCAGGCGATTCGCTCGACTGGTACTACAAGTCCGTAGGCAAGGACAAGGACTACCAGATGCGCGTCTATACGCCTTCCCGTTCCGTCGACGGTACCGTACAGGTCAATATCTGGAACTGGTCCGAAGGGTGGAGCCAGCCCCAGTGGTACGAGAACGGGCAGCTCGTAGGCGATATGGAATTCAGCCCGGGCAGGGATCCGGACTATGTGGATGTGTTCGCCACGGTAACCAACAAGACTACCCGCAAATATTGCGCTCCTCAGGAGAGCTCAATATTGTTCAAAATACGGCCCACACCCGGAGTGACCGGAGGGGAAGTCCGCGTGACCGATATGTTCGGAAACAGCTATTCACAGAGCATAACTTGGTAAAAACTATATATTTATGAAGAAAATTATTTACAAAGTCCCGGCTACGGAGTACGTCGGGTCCATTACAGAAGAAGTTCTGGCCCAGTCCAGCGGCGGAACGTTAGCAACACCTGATTTAATTGAAGAAGAATTGGAATGGTAATTATGAAAAAGAGTATCGTTATTTCGCTTGCGGCAATAGTGTTGCTGGCAGGCTGTGCAAAGGAAATTACCGCTCCTGAAGCTACTGTCGGGACCGACAACAGTACTTATGTCCTTCGTCTGGGTATCCCGGAAACCAAGACCGTGCTTGGCGATCTCAATGGCAACAATCGTAAGGTTTACTGGTCAGACGGCGACCAGATCAATGTCAACGGCAATGTTTCCAATGCCCTTTCAGGCATCGCTTCCAATTCCACCGAGGCGGAATTTTCTTTCGCCGACCCTCAGACTGCACCCTACAATATTCTCTATCCTGCATCCATCTGGAAAGATGCCAATACGGTAACCCTGCCTGCCGAGCAGCAGTACCAAGCCGGCTCTTTCGCCGACGGCACATGCCCTATGGCAGCGTACAGCGCAGACGGTCTTTCCGCTACGCTCAAGTATCTCTGCGCCGTAGTTAAGGTGCCCGTCAAGAAGGCCGCCGACGGCGACAAGATCGCCGCTGTTTACTTTGCCAGCGAAGGCAGCGAAAATGTGAGCGGAGACTTCGCCATCGATTTCCAGAATGCAACCCTCACCCCTGCATCCGGCAGTCCCGAGGTGCGCGTTAACGTGGGGCAGGATCTTTCAGCCGACCAGGCACTCGACATTTACATCGTGGTGCCCGCCGCAACCTATGCCAGCGGCTTCAAGGTGTCCGTAGTGGATGTGAACGACCACGTAATGGTCAAGGAGAAGAC
>JAFWPT010000473.1 GCA_017509375.1 Bacteroidales bacterium
GAATACAAGACACTTAAGATTCAGACGATACGCACCGAGCACATGCCCAACAAGACCGACCTCAACTACCTCGGCCTGCAGATGCGTCTCACGGGCAAGAAAGTTTTCGGAATAGAGTCCGAGTACGACTGCCCCCTCATAGTACGCGTTTACTCAGCCCCCGAGGAAGAACTGGACGAAGCCTGGTTCCGCGAGGTGGTGGAGAAAAAGGTGCTGGCTATGCCCGTACACGGCGGCGGAGTGAAGGAAACGCCGGTGGACTTCGACTTCGTGCGGCTGGAGAAAGGCCAAGGCAGCATAGGCATCGCAGAATATCTGGAGCGCATGTTCGACCCGTTCAGCGCCGAGTTCAACGGCCGCTACCCATCTGCGGACACCACCATAGTACGCAAGCGGGCGGAGGTCTATGCCGGCAAGCCCCAGTACGTCATGGAGTTCGTGAGCATGAACTACGAAAAGCCCATTATCAAGCGTGCCATTCCTTTCCTGAGCAACTATGTATCCAAGGAAGAGGGAGTGATAGCCGTTTACCTTAAGCTCAACAAAGCCCTCAAACCGAGCATACAGATACGCTACGCCGAGCCCATGACCGACGCCCGCCTGTGGGAGATGCTCCAGCAGGAGAAGTGGACGATTACCTATTCCAAAGATGATGTGCGCGAGGTAGATGCCAAGATGAAGTTCAGCGAGAAAGGCTCCGTGTACGCATATCAGGAATAATTCTGCTAAAACTAATGACTATGAAGCGTTATTTAACCTTGCTTGCTGCAGCATTGATAAGTTCCGCAGCCTTCGCATGGACGCCGGGAGACGGGCTCAAGACCCGCTGGGCGGCAGAAGTCGATCCTGCGAATCCCCTTCCGGAGTATCCCCGTCCGCAAATGGTACGTGCCGACTGGCAGAACCTCAACGGCCTATGGAATTATGCCATACTGCCCGTAGGAGAGGATTTTACGAAGGCCGACGGCGAGATTCTCGTACCTTTTTGTGCCGAGTCCGCCCTTTCCGGAGTTCAGAAACTTGTAGGAGCGGAAAACGCCCTCTGGTACGAACGCAGTTTCACCGTCCCCAAAAAATGGAAGGGACGAGACGTGCTTCTGCATTTCGGTGCGGTTGACTGGAAGGCCGAGGTCTGGGTGAACGGAGTCAAGATAGGCGAGCATAGCGGAGGCTATACCCCTTTCTGCTTCAATATCACCAAAGCACTCAAGAAAAGTGGCAGGCAGACCGTTCGCGTACGCGTCTGGGATGCCACCGACGCTGCATTCCAGCCTCGCGGCAAGCAGGTCGGTCATGCCCACGGCATCTGGTACACACCGGTAACGGGAATATGGCAGACGGTGTGGATGGAGCCCGTCAACCCCGGGGCCTACATCAAGTCTTACTACCCGGTATGGGACGCCGCTGATTCGGAGCTGACGGTGAACGTGGATGCCGAAGGTTCCTTCGATGAGACCCGCATCCAGCTGCTCTACAAAGGCTCCGTAGTTGCGGAAGGCGGCACCATGAAGATAGCCGAGCCCAAGCTCTGGAGCCCCGACAGCCCCAACATGTACGGCCTCCGCATCTCCCTGCTTAAAGGAGGGAAGGTGGCGGACAGCGTGGAAGGCTACACCTGCCTCCGCAGCGTGAGCGTGGTCTCCGATCCCAAGCCGGACCGCAACGTCAACTCCTACAAGAGGATAGGCCTCAACGGAAAGCGCACTTTCTTCTTCGGTCCGCTGGACCAGGGCTGGTGGCCGGACGGCCTTTATACCGCTCCTACGGACGAGGCCCTCAAGTTCGACATACTCAAGACCAAGCAGTGGGGCTGGAACATGATACGAAAGCATATCAAAGTGGAACCCGCCCGCGGGTATTACTGGTGCGACGTGCTCGGAGTGAGCGTGTGGCAGGATATGCCGAGCATCGCTGACCACGGCAAGCAGACCAATGCCTACCGGGATCCCGAGATTGCCCGCATGCAGACCAACCAGTGGCAAAGCGACAGTTTCGTAGGCGGCACCGACTGCATAGTCCCCCGGGAATGGAAGGACAACTACTACAAGGAATGGGGAGAGATTATTGCTTTCCTAAAAGGGTTCCAGTGCATCACGGTGTGGGTTCCCTTCAACGAAGCCTGGGGGCAATTCGATACCGGGAATGTGGTGAAATTCACCAGGGAGCAAGACAGCACCCGCCTCATAAACGAGGCCTCCGGAGGCAACTACGCCTTTGCCGGCGACATTGTGGACACACATCATTACGCCTGCCCAGCAATGAACAACTTCGAGAGCAAGTTCATCAACGTGCTTGGCGAGTACGGCGGCCTCGGGTATCCGGTGCCCGGCCACCTGTGGCAAGCGGACAAAAACTGGGGCTACGGCAAGGTACTCGGCTCCGGCAAAGAGGTTTACAAGGTTTACGACAAGTTTGCCCAGATGCTGAAAGTATTCATCAGCACGGGATGCGCAGCCGCCGTATATACCCAGACCACGGACGTAGAAATTGAAGTAAACGGCATCATGACCTATGACCGGGAAGTAGTCAAAATGGACGAAAAGCTGCTGCGCGCCACCAATCTTTCAGTTATAGAAGCGTTATGAAGAAAATAGTATTGGCGTTTACCGCCGCCTTGTTGTCCTTTGCCTGCACCCGGCCCGCCCGGCCGGTCCCGGAGCTTTTGTTCCGCCTGGGAGATTTCCCGGGCATAGAGCATTTCCACAATGTCCAGGGC
>JAFWPT010000052.1 GCA_017509375.1 Bacteroidales bacterium
ATTTTCGGTAAAGTCCAGACCGACATCAAGCCTGTCAAAGATGTGACACTCACTTACCGTTTCAGCTTCAACTACAGCGACTATGACTACAAGGCCGGCAATCCTCAAATTTCCAATGACGATTCTCTCATTTGGGATGATATGGGTTATTCTCCCACAAATATGAACGAGGACGGTACCGTTTACGCTGAGTACTATCGCGGTTATGAAACCAACCATGACTTCCTTGCAAACTACAACAAGGACTTCTTTAACGGCAGGCTCAACTTAAACGCTATCGCCGGTCTCAACATCAATGAGCGCTATGGTACTCAGCTGGTAGGCCAGACGGACATTCTCACTATCAATTCCGGTTTCTGGAACCTTTCCAACGGTGCCTCTAAGACGACCATTTCTGATTCCAAGAGCATGCGCCGCCTCCTTGGCCTGTTCGGAGACGTTACCCTCAGCTGGGACGATTCCATCTTCCTTGAGCTCACCGCCCGTAACGACTGGTCGTCAACCCTCCCGTTAGAGAACAACAATTATTTCTATCCTGGTGCCACCTTGAGCTGGATTTTCACCAATTACCTGCCCAAAAATGACGTACTGTCCTTCGGTAAGGCAAGGTTTGCATATGGCCGTACCGGTAACGACGCCAGTGCTTACCAGACCTATGCAACCTTCACTCAGGCTTCTTTCAATGGTACTTATGCTGCCGGTATTGTAGCTTTCCCTTTGAACGGAATGAATGCATTCCGCCGCGGCTACTCTATCGCGAGCCCCACTCTTAAGCCTGAGATGACCACCGAGCTTGAAGCTGGTCTCAACCTCCAGTTTTTCAATGGACGCATTGGCCTAGATGCCGCATATTATAACCGTCTTACTTCCGACCAGATATTCCCTATCAGCATTGAGCCTGCAACAGGTTATTCCTCGATGGTGTCCAATGCGGGTAATGTCCGCAATCAGGGTGTTGAGGTCGTTCTCGACTTTATTCCTGTACAGACAAGGGATTTACGCTGGGATGTCAGCCTCAACTTCGCAAAGAACGTGAGCCTTGTGGAAGATCTTCCCGCCGAACTCGGTGAGAAATTCGAAATCGACCGTTTCTCCACCTCCGGAACAAAGGATGTCGTCTCCCTCTATGCTGAAAAGGGCAAGCCTTTCGGTACCTATTGGACATATCTTCCTACTTACGTAGAGGACGGTCCTAATAAGGGCAAACTGATAGTTGATTCGGATGGTTATCCCATTCTTACCGACGACCTTGTTCCTACCGGCTTGGACGTTAATCATGACTGGACTGGCGGCGTTACCACCAGCCTCTCCTGGAAGGGTCTCTCCATTAGTGCTGCCCTCGATGTCCGTAAGGGTGGATGGATGTTCTCCCGTTCAAAGAATATCATGGAGTTCACAGGCAACGGCTTGATTACTACATATAATGACCGTCAGCCTTTTGTAGTCCCCAACTCCGTCACTCCCGTCTATGCTAAAGATGGCAGTGTCTCCGGCTACACCGAGAACACAGTCCCTATCTATCTCGCCGATAGTTCTTATCAGAACTACTTCGACAAGTATGGTGCCGGTCAGGGACGTCTGTTCTACATGGTTGACCGTTCTTTCGCCAAATTGCGTAACATATCCATTACCTACGCACTGCCCAAGGAGTGGACAGGGCCTTTCCAGGGTATTGCCCTTTCCGCATTCGTGAACAATGCTTATACCTGGACCGCCAAAGATAACTACTTTGTAGATCCTGAATCTACAAACCAGGGTACTGACACCGACGGCCTGATTGGTGAGTCTTATGTCAACCCTTCCTGCCGTATCTGGGGTTTCAACCTTAACATTAAATTCTAAGGAGGAGCAGATTATGAAAAAGTTTTTTATAGTTATCGCTGCCATTGCGGCACTTTCACTTACCTCCTGCAAGGATTGGCTCGACATCAACCATTCTCCTAACTCACCGGGTGAGGAACTGGCGACTGTAGATATGGCCTTCCCTGCGGCCGAAATGGCACTGTGCGCCCGCTACGGCGATCTGTACCGCATAATCGGCGGATATCTTTCCCAGCACTATGCTCAGTATTTCGGCACGTCCAACTATCTTGGTTACAGCAAATTCGAAGTTGGCTCTTCCGCCACTTCCAATGCTTATACCGATATTAACCGCGGTGCAATCGGTAATGCAACCTTCGTTCGTGACAGGGCTGCAGAGAGCGAAGCATGGGGTACTTATCTTGCTGCTACATGTATAAGGGTTTTTGCTTACCAGGCACTTGTCGATGCCTATGGCGAGACCCCTTATTCCGAGGCCCAAAAGGGTAAGGACAACCTTAGCCCTAGATTCGACCAGGGCAAGGATATCTATGCCGGGCTTATAGCAGAACTTAACGATGCACTTTCAAAGGCAAAGCCTGATTATTCCGTTGCTACCAATCTTCTTTACAGTGGGCAGACCGCAGCTCCCTGGATACAGTTCGCAAATGCTCTCAAGCTCAAGTTGCTCATGCGCGAGCGCGCTGTTGAAAATGTCGATGCCGAACTGAACACCTTGGTAGCAGAAGACAATTTCCCTGCTTCTGATGTTGCCTGGACACATCTTACCACAAATGAAAGCGGTAAGGCCAATCCCTTCTATCAGGAAGAATTCGCTTCTTATTTCGGATCCACTCAGGTCAACTGCGCCCTGAATGTATCCCTTCTGAATGTGCTTGACAATACGGGTGACGCTCGTCTTGCGGCATTCTTCACCCCTAATAACAACAAGCAGTTCTGGGGCAGCATCTCCGGATACAATATGAG
Organism: Bacteroidales bacterium; assembly: GCA_017509375.1. The sequence goes on from JAFWPT010000052.1 coordinate 2,788, forward strand.
TACTTCCGACAACTACAAGGCTGCAGTCTTCTGCCGCCCTAACATGAAGTTTGACAGTCCTGTATACCTTATTTCCCTTTCCGAAATTTACTTCTTCCTTTCCGAGTACTATGAGAAGGTTAAGAAGGATACTTCCAGTGCCAAGGATTATTACGAGGCTGCAATACTTGCTTCATTCAAGACTGCTGGGCTAAGTGTTGACTCTGCATCTTCAGTTCTTGAAGTTTTCCCTTACAATGCTTCAGGGAATGACAGGAATCTGGGAATTCAGAAATGGGTTGCCCTCAGCGGTATTAACAACTTTGAGTCTTGGTGCGAGATGCGTCGTTTGGGCTATCCTGCATTCAGTGGAATGAAAGCTGAAGATATATATAGCTTCAACAACGACGCCATTGATTCAAGCGCGCTTCCTGTCGGAAGTCTCTATACTCCTTATCAGGTTGAGTCTCATATCGGCGCAAATGCACTTGCCCAGCGCTGGCCTTATGCACAGGCTTCTCTCAACTACAATCCGAATCATCCCGAAGTTCAGAATCAGGACGTTAAAGTCTTCTGGGCTAAATAATTTTTTGGAAAGGATTATGAAAAATTATATTTCGATATTTATTGTTGCCGCACTTGCAATAGTGCTTGTGAGTTGCGAAAAGTTGTCTGCAGACGTAACAAGGATAACCTATTATCCAACCATTACGCTTGAAGGCGATGCTGTGATTCTTCCTCTCGGCAGCGAGTTCAAAGAACCCGGTTATTCCGCAGAAATGAACGGCGAGGATATCACTTCCAAGGTTACTGTTTCCGCTCTCGTTGACAATACCAAAGTCGGTGTTTATTCCGTTACATATTCCGCAGTTAACGAGGACGGTATTACAGCGTCCGTCTCCCGGCCGGTTTATGTAGTAAATCCCGGACATGTTGACAATTGCTATTTAAGCCATTGTTATATGGGCGCACGTGACTACGAAGGCTTTGTCATTGTCATTACTGAGTACCAGCAAGGCATATATCTCATTGACGATCTCTGCGGCGGTTTCTACTGCTATGGCCGTTATCCCGGATATGAGCCTACTTATGATTTCCACGCCGATACATACTTCTCATTGAATGCAGATGGCTCTATCCGTGTTCTTCAGGCTAATCCCTGGTATTTCCTCTCTTCGTTCGACTACACAAAAATTGTAGGCGGTTATAACAGTACAACAGGGTCGTTCAGTTACAATTTCGATGGCCTTAATGTCGAATTGACTCCGCTTGGATAATTAAAACGTTACAATTATGAAAAAAGTTATAACCTTTTTGACAATCCTGGCCCTTGTCGTGTGCGCCTCTTGCAACGAGAAATTGAAAAATCCAATCGAAAAGACCGCAACGGTCGATCTCGGCGGTCAGTGGTATGTCATTTACAACTGCCTGGATGCAGAAGGTAAGGTGATCCCCGATTTCGAGGATTTCAACGAGGGCTATTCCATGGTTATTACCTTCAGCACATCTTCCAACACCAAGGACTCAATCTGGGTTTCTGATACCAAAGAAAAGAACCTTCTTGGTTATCAGGTTAAAGTCCCTTGCAATTTGGATAATCTTACTTTCGGTGCTGACCAGGAATTACCCAATATCTACGGACCCTCAAAGTACATTGGCCCTAAGGCCATCGTAAAGAATGGCAAGATTCTCAAGGGCGCGGCCAAGACTCCCAGCGGAATGCCTGCCGATTCCATCTACTTTGAGTTGAAACTCTCTGATGATTATTTTGCTAACGGCTATGGATACGATTCCTATCAGGTTACCGGATACCGTTACACCGGATTTGCTGCCGACGAATAGTCTTCGGCTTAACTACTGAGAATTGGGGGTTGACTAGGAAAGTCAGCCCCCATTTGATTTTTTTCTCACCCTGCTAGCTGACACTGGCAATCCCTTTCGTGGTTTTTCTGCCTCAAGCCTGGCACATTTAGCATCTTTTCACTTTTCTTCGAAGCGCAGGCAGTATCATATTCGATTAGCTTTATTTAACCAATTTTGTTATTTCGCAAAATTGCCTTAACTTTGACATTTCACGCCTTAATGTGATATTATTGTTAGTTTTTATTAGTATATGAGTAGAAGAATTAAACTGATTATGGTGTTTTTGGCTCTGGTTACGGCGCTTTCCGTCCAGGCCCAGAATGTCACCGTGACAGGTAAGGTTCAAGATGAAGCCGGGCTCCCTGTGCCGGGCGCATCGGTCTTCGTCCCGGGAACCACCAGAGGAGTGATTACCGATGATAAAGGCAACTTCGCATTCGAGCTGCCGGCATCCGCAAAGGAGATTAAAATATCCTGTATCGGTTACGACGATGTGGATTTGGATTTGTCCCAGTCGAAGTTGAAGGACCTCAGCATAGTCCTCAAGGAGTCCAATACCTTCCTCGAAAGTGCCGTGGCGGTGGGCTACGGCTCTCCCAAGAAAGTGGAGTCTCTTGTGGGCAGCGTGACGACAGTAAACTCCGAGAGTATCCGCACGGCTCCGTCATCTTCGGCGCTGGACGCTCTCCAGGGCCAGGTCGCCGGACTTGCCGTGCTCACTTCCGGAGGAGTTGCGGGAGACAATTCCGTTTCCATGAAGCTGCATGGTACCGGTTCCCTTACGTCTTCGTCATCGCCCCTGTATATCATTGACGGCGTGCCTGCCAGCTCCCGTTCCATCATGGCCTTGAACC
>JAFWPT010000474.1 GCA_017509375.1 Bacteroidales bacterium
AGCCTTTCCCTGGTCATCCGCAAAGACCATGATCCGGATTTTTGCAACAAATACAACAATCTGGATGATTATAGGTATAATACGGCCGTGGCCCCTGCCTGGGCGCCATACAATCTTGGTGCGAGAATTACCGCAGCCTCTCCAACGGCCGACGATCTTTATGGAGACTACTTCATGTGGGGCGAGACCACGCCTCGTACCGGGTCCTATACTTCCTCTAACTGGACCTATGATGGCAACCATACCGTTGGCAGTTATGAGAACTTCCCTTCCACACAGATTGGTTATTTCGAAACCGTAGCTGTCAGCAATGGCTCCTCCAACGGAACCATGAAATTCCAGCGAATCTCCGGCACCAAGTACGATGCAGCACGCGTACGTTGGGGGCACGACTGGAGGATGCCTACCATCGAAGAATTGGTTTCCCTGATGGGCGACAGCGATGATGTGGATATCATCGATGGCCAAAGCACAACGGCCTCCGGCCTGACTACCAAACTGGAAACGATTGATTTCTATAATGTCGGACGCACCGTCAAGGGGCGTTGGTTCAGCAACGGCATCAATACGGTTTTCTTCCCCTTCGCAGGATGGTATGGACAAGCGGGGACAGATTCCTATGGCGGAACCAGCAGAAATTATCATGGTGCCCGCGCTTTCTATCGTAGTGACTCTCGTATCAGGGCAACTCCATCTAATGGCGGCCTTACAAACGCCACCCTATACATGGAGATGAACAGCGGAGCTCTTAACTATGGACGCAATTCCAATCCTACGCCACAGATGTACTACGGAACCCCCATCCGTCCGGTGCGCAACATCATCAAGATGGAATCCTCCGGATCTTCCTCTCCCTCCGTCTGGGAAGATGTGGGCGAGAGTACCATCCAGCCCACTTCCAACCTTTGGGGCGTCATCAAGGATTCCGAAGACAATCCTATCCCCGGAGTGGTTGTTTCCGATGGCTACACCTGCGTAAGGACTGACATAAACGGAACATACCAGATGGCGGCCAATGCCAACGCACGCACCGTGAACGTTACCATTCCTGCAGAATACGAAATACCCATCGGGCCAGATGGTCGCCCTGCCTTCTTCCAGTACGTGAGCATTCCCGGTTCTGGAAATATCCAGAAGGATTTCACGCTTACCCGCAGGAGCAGCGTGCCTGACAGATTCACAATTCTGGCGATTGCCGATGCCCATGTGCAGACCGCCACGCAACTCACCAAGTTCCAGACCGCAATCGACGATATCGAAGAAACCGCTACCACTCTTAAGACCACGGGAATTCCTGTTGGCGACGGTGGCGATGCTGGTGAAGTAATTGCCATAGCTCTCGGAGACCAGCTTTCAGACAAGATGTCAATGGCCTCTGACGTCGTTACCAAATTCTCCAGCCTGAGCGTTCCCGTATTCTATGTCATCGGCAATCATGACCACGATTCGTCGCAGGACAGCGATTATGATTCCGAAACCGCTTATGTCAATGCATTCGGCCCCACAAACTATTCTTTCGACATCGGTAACGCCCATGTTATAGTGATGGATGACATCGTACGCCGAAGCGGCAAAAACGACAGAGGAGACGGCTACTACAGCATCAATTATGGAGAAGGATTCACCCAGGAACAGATTAACTGGCTTCAGGCCGATATCGCAAGGGTTAATGGATCAAAGACCAAAATAGCGGTATTCTGCACACACGCCCCTTTGAGCGCTGCTTCCGGCGGCGACAGCGGCACCCAGTCGGCAGTTATGAGCGCCCTAAAGAACAACTTCTACAATGTTCACGTTTTCTCCGGCCACACTCACGCCATCAACAACAACCTCTATGCTGGTTGGAGCGCCAAGAGCGGACGACAGATATACGAGCACACACTGCAAACACTGTCCGGATACTTCTGGGATGCAGATATCGCCTATGGCACCGGCTGTCCCGCAGGTTACGGCGTGTTCACCTTCGACCACGACGACATTTATGCCGAGTACAACAAGACCACCAAGGAAGACCCCACGTTCCAGTTCCGCACATATAACGGCGGAGAGTCATATACCCGTAGCGGGAAGACCTATAGTTGGGACAGCTCCGTAAGCGGGAAATACGTGGTACGTTTACCCGACGCCGGAGACCCGGACGACAGTGAAGACTACTGGAAAGTCTATCTTACAAAGGGCGGTACCACCACTGAATTGACCAGAGTAACAACTGCCATCAACGATCGTGCAGCCCATTGCTATATTGCAAAAGTGTTTGACAGTGAGCATGGCGGCGCCGGAGATGACACGGATCAGTTCTGGTATTCTTCATCGTCGTTTGCCAGCAGCGGTTACACTATTACCGCCGTTCACACCATGAAGAGCGGCTGGACCGCCACCTACACCGGCAAGCATTACGTAGGTAACAACACATTCAAGGGCTTTGCCTACGGCGAAAGGTATAACGAATAAACATACAGCCGATGCTGAAACTGTTGTTTCTGATCCTTGCCATCCCAATCTCCGGCGTAGTCACAAACCAGCGAAGCGGTAAAGGGATCGAGGGTGTGGTGGTTTCCGATGGCTACCACTGCACCGTCACCGATTCGAATGGGAGATACACGCTGGATGCAGATTCACTTGCCAGGACGGTCAGCATCACCGTGCCGGCAGAATACGAAATCCCCATGGGCAAGGACGGACGACCGGCCTTCTTCAAGTATATTGGAGACGAGGAATTGAACTTCCGGCTCAAGGCCAGACACAAAATATCCAACGAATTCACCTTAATAGCAGTTTCGGATGCCCACGTGAGGGATTCCATGAACGTTGACCGTTTCTTTTCGGAAAGCATACCGGACATCCAGCGGACTATCAAACGGCATCGCAGGGATGGGCAGGTCATAGGCATAAGCCTGGGCGACCAGCTCTGGGATGTGATGGACAGGGCCCCCGTAATCAAAAA
>JAFWPT010000475.1 GCA_017509375.1 Bacteroidales bacterium
CGCATCCTCCTGGAAGCACCTCAACCCCCGTCGTCAGGCTTCTTCGCCCGCTTCGAGAATGTCGGAAAGGTGCAGAATATGGGTGTGGAACTCGCAGTTGACGGGGCCATCTTCAACACCAAGGACTTCGGATGGACCGTAGGCCTGAACCTGGGCTTCAACAAGAACCGCGTGCTGGAACTCCCCAACCACGACGACATGGTCATGACCAAGAGCGAGGTATCCCAGATCCTCCGTGAAGGAGAGGACGTTTACTCTTGGTATATGCCCAAGTGGGCCGGAGTCGAGACTTACTATGACGAGGATGAAGAGGAATACTACGGTCTCCCCAGGTGGGAGAAGATCGGCGAGGACGGCAAGGTCGAGTACGTCAACAAGTACAATCAGGCCACCTTCCAGATCGTCGGCAGCGCTTCTCCTCTGTTCAGCGGCGGCCTGAACACCGCCCTTCGCTGGAAAGGCTTCACCCTGAGCATGAACGGAAGCTACATGGTCGGCAACAAGATTTACAACAAGACCCGTGAGACCATGGACGGAGACGGTGCCTACACCAACCTCAACCAGATGTCGCTCGACAACGGCCTCGGCTGGGTAAGATGGGACAAGAACAAGAAGAGCACCTGGAAGACCGCAACTCACCCCGAGCCTGTTGCAGGCCGAAGCGACGGTACCAACAAGGCATCTTCGCGCTACCTTGAGGACGGCAGTTTCTTACGTCTGCGCAACGTCACCCTCTCTTACGACATACCCACCCAGCTCACCCAGAAGATAAAGATGGGCGGCGCCCGCGTGTATGTCTCCGCCGACAACGTTCTGACCCTTTCCCGTTTCTCCGGCATGGACCCTGAGGTAGGCATGGATGCCGACACCTACCATCACGCCGGTCTGTACTCCAGCAACTACCCTGTACCTATGTCCGTAGTTCTGGGAATCGACGTTAAATTCTAAACAAGAGAGTAATTATGAAGAAGATATTTACAATCGGTTTCGCAGCCCTGCTCATGGTTTCCTGCAACATGGATTTCTATCCTTCGGATGCCATGACCTCATCACAGCTTGCTGACAACCCGTCCTCGGCTATATACACAACCGACGGCATTTACTCCCTTTTCAAGGACTTCCTCGCATACAAGGGCGAGAGTGCGGACTACCCCAACGGACGTAACCAGTACCTGCGTCACTACTACCAGTTAACCGAGCTCCGCGGCGACAATGTTTCCGTGTCCGGAACCACTTCCGACCCGTTCGTACATCCTTACGACTACCAGGATGTTCCCACCGAGGAAAACATTTACTACACCTGGTGGCTCGCTTATAAGGTCATCTACGGAGCCAACTCCAACATCGACGCCATCACCCCCGGCGTAAGTGCAGAAAGCGACCATCTGCTTGGAGAGAACTACTTCCTGCGTGCACTCGGCCACTTCCACCTGGTTACCCTTTTCTCCATGCCTTACGTGTACTGGAAAGACCATCAGGAAGCCCTTGGAATCCCTATCCACAGGGGCATGGACAGCTACAAAGGAGATGTACAGCGTCCTAACGTGGGAAAAGTATACGACGAAATCGTCCTTGACCTGATCGAAGCCCAGAAGTATCTGGCCGCCGAAGGTGTGCGCACCGACAAAGGCTATGCATCACTGGATGCCGCAAAGGCTCTCCTCGCACGCGTATATCTGTATATGGAAAAGAATCAAGAGTGTCTTGACATTTGCAACGACCTTATGGGCCACGCTCCTTCGGCCGTTACCGCCGGCTATGACTATGCAGCCTTCCCCACCAAGACTTACGACTTCGACGAGACCATATGGTGCATACGCGCAAGCCAGACCGACAAGTTCTTCAACACTCATCCCAAGTCTGCAATCGGTTCGATGTACTACGACGACGCCAACATCAAGCGCTTCGACGAAGACGGCGGCTGTGGCGAGCACTACTGGAGCGAGGAACTCATCGAGCTGTTCCAGCGCTATCCTCAGGACAAGCGTTTTGCAGCTTACTTCGTACAGCCTTCCCCTACAGGCGACGGCAAGGTTATGGTAACCTTCCCTGTCAAGACCAAATCAAGCAACACATACTGCTCCAGCGGTGTTGTACACGGTCTTACCCCGGCAGCTGACGGTTCCGTCGAGTTCGCTTACAGCGGAAAGACATACAAGGCCGAGCCTACCTTAGTCAACGGTTACACCCAATACATCGTCAACGATGCCGGCTTCGTTTCCGGCAAAGACGGTGCATCAGTCCAGAAGAAAGTATATGTCCGTCCTGACGGCAGCGTACGTGCCAACGGCGGTAACTACCCCATTTACTTCAACTGCAAGTTCAATGGCCAGGAAGGCAGGACCAACCTCACATCTCCAGCTATCCTTCGCTGGGGCGAGGTTGTCCTGAACCGTGCCGAGGCCAGGGCAAAACTGGGATATGGTAAGGAAGCTCTGGACGATGTCAACATCATCCGACACCGCGCAGGCCTGACCGGTGACGCCGATTTTGACGAGACCAACTATCAGGCAAGAGGTTATAAAGAAATTCTGGATGTGGTTCTCGACGAGCGCCGTATGGAGCTCTGCTTCGAGGGTCACCGCTACTTCGACGTTTTCCGTAACCGCAAGGATATGGACCGCCGCTACGTAGGCTTCCACGAGTTCGGCACCATCAAGTGGACCGATCCCCGCATTGCCCTGCTCATTCCTCTGGATGAAATCAACGCAAGCCATATTCCTCAAAACAGACAGTAATTTTTAACAACACTTATTTTAACATTTTTAATCCCAAACACACAATGAAAAAAGTATTTGCACTGATGGCTATCGCAGCCATGACACTTGTTGCTTGCAACAAGCCTAACAACGATGAAGACGATCCCGGCAAAGAGGATGATTCCAACAAGGAGTATGTAGCTCCCATCAAAATCGACGGCAACTTCGACGATTGGGCCAATCTCAAAGATGTCACCACTTGGAAATGTGCCGCAACAGCATCCAAGACTGACATGAAGCTTGCCAAGGTTTATGCCGACAAGTACTATGTTTTCGTATATGTAGAGTTTGACCTCTCCGCTTACGAAACCCTCACTACCACCAACTTCGATTTCCACATCAACGGTGACAACGACACCTCCACCGGTGGTTGGAAAGGCCAGTGGGACCAGGACGAGACCCCTTGTGTTGACCTGATGTGCCAGGGTGAGATCTTCGGTGAAGATGGCAATCCTGTTGACTACGCACCCGGCCTCTACAAGTACTTCGGCGCTGCCAACACCAGCGATTGGTCATGGGAAGAGCAGCCTGCTTCCGACTTCCTTATCGGCAAGGGTAACAAGAAGGCATTCGAGTTCCAGATCACCCGCGAGCTCTATCCTCTTGGCAAACTCAACAAAGAATTCACCATGGGTATCGAAGTACTCGTGAACGGTTGGGACGCTACCGGCGCTCTGCCTAACACCGAAGCTACCGAGACCAACCCTGCAGGTGAAGCTCCCCTCGGAGTTGTCAAATACGGCAAGTAGTTTTTATACTTAGTTATTCATTGACGAGGGCCGGTTCCGGCCGGCCCCCGTTTTTAATTTTTTCAAAAGTACATCAAATGAAACGCACAGGCATACTGTTAGTCCTTGCCACATTGGCGCTGACCCTCTCCTGCAACAAGAATATGAATCCGGATTATCCTGGCACGGAGAGGATCAGTTTCACTGAAGATAAAGAAGTGTTTGTCAATCCTGAAAGGGGATTATATACCGGCAGCAGTTTCAGCTCTGAGGCCGGATCGCCTGTATCGACAGGCATCCTTCAGGCCGACAGGCGCTCCGGCAGAAGCCTGCGCATGATTGAGTTCTGGCTCAAGCCTTTCTTTGAGTCGGACATCTCGGAAGGTTACCTTGAACTTATACGAAAAAACTTCGAAGCATTCCGCGGAAGCGGGGTCAAGGTCATCCTTCGCTTTGGCTACAAGGATGGCATCCGTGACCTCTCCCATCCCGAGAATGACGCTCCGTTCGATCCTACCGAAGAGCAGGTTCTCCGTCACATAGCCCAGCTTAAGCCCATCCAGCAAGAGTATGCAGACGTGATTTACGTATTACAGGCAGGTTTCATCGGCTGCTGGGGCGAATGGTATTACACCACCAACTTTAACATGAATCCTCAGAGTCCGGAAGACTACCTGCCTCGCAAGCACGTAGTGGATGCCCTTCTGGACGCACTTCCCGGGAACAGGCAGGTTGAACTGCGTACTCCCCGGTTCAAAATGAAAATGTACGGCTGGTCTTTGGCCGACACTATATCACGCGCCGAGGCGCATACCGCCACGGCAAAGGCCCGCCTGGCCGGGCACAACGACTGCTATCTGGCCGGCGCCGACGACCAGGGCACTTTCCGCGGACCTGACGAGAGATCTTACTGGAACGCCGAAACAAAATACACCATTATGGGCGGCGAGACTTGCGCCATGTCAAAATACTGCGAGTGCCCCAACACTCTGGACAATCTGGCCAAACAGCATTTTTCTTATCTCAACCAAAGCTACAACCGCACTGTTATCAACTATTGGATCAAGAACGAGTGCTACGACGAACTTAAAGAGCGCCTGGGCTACAGACTCGTGCTTTCAGAGGCCGATATAACCAAGAAGCCGGCTGCCGGAAGCCCTTTGCGCGTAGTGTTGCTCATCCGTAACGATGGATTTGCTTCCATCATGAACCCGCGCGATGCCGAACGGGCCCTCACCGGACCCGACGGCAAGGTCGTGAAAACCTGGCCGCTGAACTCCGACCCCCGCTACTGGATGGCCGGAGAGACTACAGTAGTTGACCAGACAGTAGAACTGCCCTCCGGACTTAGCGGAGATTATACTATCTGCCTCAACCTGCCCGATCCCGACTATCGCGACAATCCCCTTTATTCCATACGTCTTGCCAATAAAGATGTTTGGGACGAGGAGACCGGTTTCAACAAATTGCATACAATCACTCTATAAATCATAAAGCGATGAAAAGGATCCTCACTCTTATTGCAATGGCCGCCTTTACCCTGGTTGCGTGCAACTCCAACAATACCGATCCCGACGACCCTGAAGGCGGCGGCAATGACAGCAACTA
>JAFWPT010000476.1 GCA_017509375.1 Bacteroidales bacterium
ATATCGACCCTTCCGAACTTCTCCATAGTAGCGGCTACGGCAGCCTTAACTTTCTCGGTGTCAGTAATATCGCAAGCAAAAGGAAGGACCTCCACCCCGAATTCTTCATGAATAGCCTTGGCATTCTCTTCGAGAAGGTTCATACGTCTTGCAAGCAGAACCAGATTGGCTCCCTGGCTGGCAAAAGCCTTAGCCATCTGAAGACCAAGTCCTGTAGATGCTCCGGTAACTACGGCAACACGGCCGCTCAAATCAAAATAATTTTTCATAACTGTAAGTAAAAATGATTATTGGATATCTTTGCTGAATGCTTTTGGCCGCTGAACTGTTTCTTCGTAGAGCACTGTTCCGGATTCATCCGAGACCCTCACGGTAACCGGGCTTGTAGCCTGCTGCGCCGTAGCGACGAAACTATGTGGGGTACGCCGGTCTTTAAGGGCCGATTTGGAAGCTTTGCTGGATTCGTTCAGCTTGGGTGTAACATAGGTGATTACGTAGAGCGGCTCGTCCAGCTTGGATTTCTTCACTTCCAACGGCTTGCCGTCTTCGAAGATCTCCACCTTCTGTCCGGGCGCGTATCCCCAGTAATTCACGTAAATCATATTCTTGAACGCCGGGTCGGCATACCAGCTGCGCTCAGGATAAAGCTTGTGGAATATACGGCACTGGGCGTCGTTACGGTAGAACTCGCCCACTGCATTGAGGTCGTAAACGCGCATCATCTTGGGACTGCCGTTCACTGCAATATAGCGCGGGCAAAGATCCTCCCGGCTGCAGTCCATAACGTTGAAAGCCTGGTTGCAAGAATCGGAACCAATAGGCTGGTACCCCTCGGGATGCTGCCACATACTCCCGGACGTAGCGCTGAAAATGAACTGTTTAAAACGGTCATAGCCTCCCATGTCGGTATTGATATGCTTGTGGGTGTGTCCGGAAAACAGGTACACCTTAGGGAAATCCTTGAAGATTTCATCCAGCTTCTCTATTTCGCCTTCTTGCAGCACCTCTGATTTGCTGGCGTCATTCACCACCGGCACATGGCAGCAGAAGAGTATTCTGGTACCTTTGGGAACGTATTTCAGGTCCTCCCGCAGCCAATTCAAATCCTTTTCGAGAAAACGGCAGCGATAATTCCTTCTGCCGTTTATTTTCTTGTGCCTTGCGTCCGGCTCCCCTTCATTAAGGTATTCTACGGAATCCATAAAAACCCAATGATCGCTGCCGATATTTACGGAATAGCATAACGGCCCCCACGTGTGACGATAATTCCAAGCCGACACAAAATCGGTACTCACGCCAAGACCGGCGACAGCACCGTCGTTATCGTGATTCCCGGTAACTGAATAAATCGGAGTTGGATAGCCGGCGCCGGCAAGGAACTGTTCGGCCGCATATTCATTCATACCGAAATCGTACCAGAAACGGTCGTGGGAAAAATCCCCGAGGTTCATCGTATAGACCGCGCCCTTGGCTGCAGCCGCTTCGTACTCTTTCTGTATAACCGGCAGCACCGTGGTCTTGAAGCGCTCCAGATCATTTCTGGAAGGGTCGTTGGCAAAATGGCAGTCGGTGATAAAGATAACGCTGTAATTGCTTTGATCTTCCGGTTCCAGGACAAAGTCGTGCACTTCCCTCTTGCCGGGGGCCTTGGTAAGCAACTGCCAGAAGCCGGGACGCACGCCATCAAGCATTTTCGCCCTGTATCCGGCCGGAGTGGTGATGAACACCACGCTGTCGGCCTTGTCCGATACCATACGATAGCGTCCACGGGCATTTGTGAGGACTATACTCTTGCCGTCAGAGACTTGTATTCCAGCCACGGGTTTTCCTTGTGCCGTAACTTTTCCTTTCAATACGGCCGCTCCTGCAATAACATGCAGCAGAAGCAGGGCTGCAGCTAAGGCTAAGCGTTTCATGCCTTGGTGTATCTTAATACCGGTTGACGGGCAGCAGTAGTTTCATCCGGACGGCCTATAGGTGTATTATGTGGAGCGCTGTGCAAGCTTTCCGGATCTTCTGCCGCCTCACGTGCGATTAACCGCATCACATCTATGAATGCATCCAGGGTCTCAAGCGACTCTGTCTCCGTAGGCTCAATCATTATAGCCTGGTGGAACAGAAGGGGGAAATATATGGTGGGAGCGTGGAAGCCATAGTCCAGCAGTCGCTTGGCAACGTCCAAAGTGCTCACGCCGCAGGGCGCGGATAGGCCGTCGAATACGAATTCATGCTTGCAGACGCCGGGG
>JAFWPT010000477.1 GCA_017509375.1 Bacteroidales bacterium
CCCTGGATTGGCTCCAAAAGCACTTCATGAACTGGTTCAACGAGGAGCGCAACCATTATATTCTTACCTTCCCGGTGGAAACCATGGCCCTGCTCACTGACGGAGGCGATGACTTTGCCGACAAGGACTACGCCGATTTCACCGCAGAAATGTGGGCCAAAGGCCACAGCTTCTTCTGCTACCTGTCCAACAGCCCGGACAGCCTTTCAAGCTGCTGCCGCCTGCGCAACTCCCTGAAAGACATGGAAGACGCCAGTCATAACCACACCACCCACCAGTATTCCATGGGTACCGCGTCGGTAAGTACCGGCTCCAAATCGGTTATGACCATCAACCTCAACCGGCTCATACAGGATTCCGTGCGCCGTTATTTCGCGGAGAGACGCGGCGTGCACCTGGAAAGCGGCAAACCGCTCAATCCTGTAAGCAATTTCTACGACAAGGACGACCTCTACACCAACTTCATATCTAAGGATATACGCGAGATGACCGAGCGCGTACACAAGTACCAGATTGCCTTCAACGAGATTATCAAGGACTTCCTGAAGGCAGAGATGCTCGACGTTTACAAGGCGGGGTTCATAGACATGAAGCGCCAGTACCTCACAGTGGGCGTGAACGGCCTGACCGAAGCGGCCGAATTCCTCGGGCTCGAGGTAAGCCCCAACCCCGAATACGGTGCCTTCGTAAACACCATTCTGGAGACCATAATCATAGCGAACCGCAAGGACAAGACTTCGGATGCCATGTTCAACACCGAATTCGTACCGGCGGAAAACCTGGCTGCAAAGAATTACAAGTGGGATAAGAAAGACGGATATTTCGTATCCGGGAAGCATAACCTCTACAGTTCCTACTTCTACAATCCGGAAGATACCAACGTCTCCATGATTGATAAGTTCAAGCTCCATGGAGAAGATTTCGTTAAGTACCTTGACGGAGGTTCCGCGCTGCACATGAACATTGCCGAGCATCTCAGCAAGGCACAATACCGCCAGCTGCTCAGCACCGCAGCCCATTACGGCACCAATTATTTCACATTCAACTGCCGCAACACCGTAAGCAACGATTGCGGGTATATCAGCAAAGATACCCTCACAAAGTGTCCGAAGTGCGGCAGCGAAAACCTCGACTATCTCACCCGCGTGATCGGCTACCTCAAGAGGGTTTCCTCTTTCGCCGAGCCCAGGCAGATAGAAGCGGAAAAACGCTACTACACCCCTAAGGAAAAGGATGCTTAAGTACATTCCCTCGCTGACCGATACGGTTATCGAAGAAATACCCGACCGAGTTACCCTGGCAGTGGAAATCTCCAACTGCCGGGGTAATTGCCCCGGATGTCACTCCCCTTTCCTTCGCGACGACATAGGGGAAGAACTCACAGAGGCCAAGATAGACAAGCTTCTGTCGGACAATTTCGGCATCAACTGTTTCCTGTTTCTCGGAGAAGGGTCGGACAGCGCGGCCCTGCTTAGACTGGCCACCCACATAAAGCAAGCCTGGCCGGCCATAGAGACTGCTGTATATAGCGGCAGGGAGAGTGTCGACAAAGAATTCTTCGGCGTCTTCGATTATGTAAAGACCGGCCCTTACATCGAAGCGCTGGGGCCTCTAAACAACAGGAACACTAACCAAAGACTATATTACCACGGAGAGGATATCACTTTCCGCTTTTGGAAACGATGAACATTATGAAACAGTATTTAATTATCACAACCGTCTTTCTGTTCATTGCCGGTATGTTGTCGGCCCAAAACTTCTCCGGCACCTATACCGTTGCCCAAAGAGACACCTGCGACCTCAAAATAGATGTCTATCTCCCCACGGAAGGGGCTTCCCTGGAGATTGACGGCAAGATAAAGCCGTCCGTACTCTTTGTATTCGGCGGCGGATTCATCGTCGGCAGCCGCAACGATCCTTTCTACATGAAATGGTTCAAACTGCTGAATGACGACGGCTACGGAGTGGTATCCGTTGATTACCGTCTCGGGCTCAAGGGCAAGAAAATGAAATTCGACCTTTTCAACATCGTGAATTCAGCAAAGGCCGTTAAGACAGCTGTGGATATGGGGGTGGAAGATGTGTTTTCTGCCGTTCGCTTTCTGATCGACAACAATGTAGGCATCGATGCCAACAACCTTGTCATCTCAGGTTCTTCAGCAGGGGCGATGATCACGCTGAGTTGCATACTGGAAACATGCAGCCCCACCGTACGCACCGCCGTGCTTCCGGAAGGTTTTGCATTCAGGGGAGCAATGTCATTTGCCGGAGCCATAATGAGCGACAGCGGCAAGCCCCGCTACAAGACGACTCCCCCTCCCCAGCTGCTTATTCACGGCACGAAGGACGGAGCCGTCAATTATAAAAAGACGGCATTCATGAACCTCGGCATTTACGGCAGCAGTTCCCTTGTCCAGGATGTGCTGTCAAAGCATGGTTACGATTACGTAATATACCGTTACATCGACCACAGCCACGATATGGCGGCCAATATGGTTGCTACATGGCCGGAGCAACGCCTCTTTCTGGAACGCAACGTAGTCATGGGCTTGAAGCGGACCATAGACGCAAATGTCGATGACTCTTTCATTCCTCGATGGAAAAGCGTATCTTTGGACGATATTTACTAATAGCCAATGAAAAGACCTTACCTTATCCCGGTCATTGAGATTCCTGCACAATGGCTTGAGGATGACCTATTGAATGCAAGTGACAACTTATACGGGGATTCGGGCTCTGCCGGAGGAGACCTCGAAGATGGTTTTATTTACAATCTTTAGAAATAGATGCCATGAAAAAAAGTATCAAATACTTCCTTCTGATGGCGTCGATGTTCTCCTTCGCCATCTCCTGCGTCAAGGATATACCTTACGATAATGAGGCTGCTCCGGTGCACCTGACGCTCGTCGCCGGCAATCCGGAAGCAGTTCCGGCAAGCAAAACCGAGATGAGGGGTTCGACTCCGTATTGGTGCCCGACCGATGCCATCGGAGTTACTGATGCCGTCTCCACCAACGACAGGTTCAATGCCGACCTCGAGTTTGCGGCCACTACGGCCACCTTCAGCGGCACCACGGTGGTATCTTCAGAACTTTTTGCATACTACCTTTACAGCGCAGCAGGCCTGGTTTCTTCGGGCTCACGCACCGGAATAGCGGTGGATCTGCCTGCAGAGCAGCATCCGCTGGCCACTTCGTTCGACGGAGATGCCGACATAATGGTTGCCAGGCGCTTCAGCGTTGATGCAGCTACAACAGTAGAGCATCTGCAGTTCGCCAGACTCGGCGCCATCGTCAAGGTAGTGCTCAAAGACAACGACGCCCTTCTTGCGGGCCAGCACGTCAGCCGGCTTACCGTAACCGCCGACAGCCTCCTTGCCGGACGGGTCCTTATCGACCTGCAGGCGCAGGAATTGCTGCCCCCGTACGAAAATTTTTCTTCGAGCGTAAGCGCAGTGTATAACGAAAGTACCCGGTACCAGATCAACGGCAGCGACGCCACTTATCTGGTGGTGTACCCATATATCCTCGAGGAAGGCGGCAATTTGCGGATTGAAGCTGAGACAGAAGATTATACGATAATCAAGGAGATTGTAATACCGGCAGGAGGCATTGAACTTCAGGCCGGAAAAGTCACCACCCTGAATATCTCTGTCGGTGCAGCCAACATCTCTGGCGGCACAGAAGGACCGGCAAGTTGGAGCAGAGTTTCTTCAGTGGATGAACTGCTCTCCGGCGGTACCTTCATCATCGGTTATGAGGCCACCAAGAACAGCGGAGTCATAGTGCCCATGGCCAACAAGTGTTCAGCATCTGCCGGTTCCAACGGTTTCATGTACTCCGGTGCTTCCGCATCCAGCGGTGGAAAGGACACCATAGACATGGCAAACGTTACCGAAACTGCCGACTACGAAGTGACTATAGGTCCGTCTTCCACAGTAAGCGGAGCAGTTTACATTAAAGCCGGGGATTACTATTTAGGCAACAACAACGTACAGAACAAATGCCAGCTGTACTCCTCCGAAGCTGCATATACAGCTATAACCCCTACGCTGTCCTCCGGATTCTTTACATTAAGCATCAATTCAAACGCCTCTTATAAGTATTTGAAATACAATACTTCATCACCTCGTTTCGCGTTCTATTCCACCACTCCTGCAAATATTGTCATCTACAAGAAGAGCGGTGGCGGCATCACACCTCCGCCCCAGCAGGAGCTCAAAGTGACCACCCAGGGAGCGAGCAATATCGGAGCTGCCGAAGCAACTCTACTTGGCGCGTTCTCCGGAGCTGAAGGCGGTATCTACGAAGCCGGTTTCTATTGGGGTACATCCCCTTCCAACCTGAGCGAAAGCATCACTACCGACGGGACCAATGACGCCAGCGGCACCTTCTCCTGTCAGCTCATCGGCCTGGAGGAAAGTTCGGTTTACTACTTTAAGGCTTACGTGCTGCATTACAACAGCGACACACAGACCTACGAAGAGAGCTTCGGAGAAGTCCAGAGTTTCTCCACCAAGTCCAGCACGGCTGCGGCAAGGGGTTATCTTAACTGCTATGAAGTACCTGCCATCCCCAACCTTACCGGGACAGGCACAAACGGTTACTTCAGCGACCGGGACGACCGCTGGTACCGTTACTACACCACCAACAGCAGGCAGCAGGTAGCCACTCATACATTTACCCACCCGGATACCAACAAGAAGACCCGCAACTATACCGTCTTGTACGACCAAAACAAATACGCCCCGCTTTGGACTGCCCACGCGATGCACAGTTCCATGTGGCCGGACAAGAATGCCGGCCGTAATGACGGTTGGACCAATGACCCCGCAATCAATCTCACTCAACAGACCGGCGTCAGCTCATATAGCAAGGGGCACCTTGTAGCATCCAACTATCGCCAGAGTTCTGTCAAACAGAATAAGCAGACTTTCTATTACACCAACCAGGCCCCCCAGTGGCAGAACGGTTTCAACGGCGG
>JAFWPT010000478.1 GCA_017509375.1 Bacteroidales bacterium
GGACCGTTGCCGATAATGTTGATGTCTTTCACCGGCATGGTGAGACGGCCTCCCTCGATAAGGTAGCCGCTTTTGACATAAAAAGTGAAGTCGCCTTCGCCTATCCGCACTTCGCCGTTTGCGAATTTGTCCACGTATATGCCTTTACGCACGGAGGCTATGATGTCTGCCAGGCTGCCGTCGCGGCCGCTCTCCATGTAGGTATTGCGCATACGCGGTATGGGATTGTACCGGAACGATTCCCTGCGGCCGTTGCCCGTGGGCGGCACCCCGTACCAGGCGGCGCTGATACGGTCGTGCAGGTAGGAAGTGAGAACTCCGTCCTGTACCATGTAGGTCTTCTGGGCAGGTACGCCTTCGTCATCATACCGCAGCGAGCCGCGGTTGCCGGGGACGGTCCCGTCATCCAGTATATTGATGCCGCGCCGGCATATCTGCTGCCCCAGACGGTCGCAGAATACCGATTGCCCCTTACGGTTGAAATCGGCTTCGAATGCGTGCCCCATGGCCTCGTGAAGCAGGATTCCGGATGCGCCGGCTGCCATTACTACAGGCATCTGGCCTCCTTTAGGACGGCGGGCGGCAAAACTATCATCCAGCCCTGAGGTTGCCTCAGCGGCCATTTCCTGTATCAGCCCGTCAGTGAGCAATTCGCTGCCGCAACGGAAGCTGCGTGAAAGGTTGCGTTGCTCGGTGCGGCCTCCCTGGGTGAAGATTACTGTAACGGTGACGCTGGCAAGCGGCCTGGAATCGCTCGTGAGCTCGTCCAGGGAATTGTACATCAGCACATCGCTCTCGGACCAGGAAAGCATGGCAATTACTTTTTCGGTACGGGGCTCCCGGCTTCGTATGGCCGCTTCCAGTTTCTCGAGCCAGGCAGCATGCTCTTTCTTGCAGGCTCCGGACCAGGGAGCGAGTTCTTTGTAAACATCGTGAGGGGCGGGATAATGTCCCGGCGCGCCGATTCTGCCGGGCTTGCCTCCTATGGCCGTGGCGGCCCGGGCGGCTGTGAGCAGGGAAGGCATATCGGTGGATTCGGAGTATGCGTATCCTGTCTTTTCTCCGTCCAGGACACGTATTCCGCAGCCATAGTCGAAATGAAACCCTCCGGAAGCCACAATCCCGTCGCGCAGAAGCAGGTCGTCATAAACGGTCTGCTCGAAATACAAGTCGCACCAGTTGCCTCCCTTAAGGCCTTCCGCCACTATGCTGCGCAACTGCGGCTCGCTGATGCCGAACATATCCGGGTTACAGTTCATTGTCGAGTTCTGTCATTTTCCTGATTCTCTTGAATTTCGCCTCGTCCTTGATGATGCTGCGGTTTTTGTCTCCTTCTGCTATAAGCGTGAAGGTGTTTCCGGAGTTGTCGGCAATCATCCATCTGTCGCAGAAAGGCATATAGATGTCGAACAGGTATTTCAGGCCGGTGGTATAACGCCTTCGCAGCACATGCTCAGGGATGTTGTGCCCTCCGGCAGCTACCCTGTCCCTGACCCTTTGAATGGCGATTTCGGGACTCTGCACCCACAAATACAATATAGTTATGGTGTAATTGCGCTTGCGTGCGTCTTCTATTATGCTCACCAGCGAACGCGTGGCCAAGGTGGTTTCGATGCTGAAATCTGCGCCTTGATCCATCAGGTATTCGATGCGCCGCAGAAGGAAGCGGCTTGCCGAGACGGATGCGACGGAGGGGTCGAAAGGGGAGAGGCTCTTTGCAAATTCGTCGGAGTTGACGAATTCACGGCAGTCCAGTATTTCCGGGAGGAAAGTGTAGGATGCAGTGGTTTTACCGGCACCGTTGCAGCCGGCCAGAATATAAAGCCTCGGCATTATCTGCTATGTGTTACGCCGTAGCCGAACAGGGCGAAATCCCCAAGCAGGGGATCCTCCGGCCAGATGCGGCGGAATTGGTCTGTAATTTCTTGTGCCGTGGTCAAGTCCTTCTGCTTGCGTCTGGTAAGACTGAGGGCCGTAGCCTGGCCATGAACATGCACGTCCAGCGGCACCGTCAATTCTGACGGCTTGATACCCTTCCACAGGCCAAGATCCACTTTGCCGTCGTTCCTTACCATCCAGCGGCGCATCAGATTAATCTTCTTGTCCGGTGCTTTGGGGTCATCCTTACGGCGGAAAATGATGGAACGTATCTCCTTTGCCGACAGCGATTCCATGCTGTCGTGCCAGCTGTACCACTCGCGCAGGCGGCCGCAGATGCCGGCAATCTCGCTCCATTTGATAGTTCTGTGCAGGGAGGTTTCATCGCTCCTGTAAGAGCCTGTCATGACATAGTCGTAGGGCTTCCACTCCATTTCGTCGAACAGGCGCCCGCAATCCCGGAAAATCATGGGGCGGCGGCCCCAGGCCAGGTGTGCAGCGAAGAGGGCTGCAATCTCTACATCCTGCGTGGATGCTTCGCGCCTGACGAATTCCCGGGGAAACATCACAGGGTCATCCTGGAAATATTTGAGGTCGTTGTATTCTTCGGCCCACTCCCTCAAAAGGCTCTCGGTTTTTTGTGTCATTGGGCAATGAATGGTTTGTGCCCGTCGCCTGTCCAGCGGTACAGACGGGCGGTGCAGCTTTGGATGCCGAGTTCTTTGTCTTTATGATTCTCGGAGATGTACCACAAGCCGTCCCCTATGGGACACAGGCCGGTGGATCCCCATTTGAAATCGTATCCGTACACTCCGCTGGCTTCGTCGAACAGTCCTCCTTTGGATAGTTTCAGCGTCTCCGACTTGACATCCAGCCCGGCAGGCACGGCTTTCAGCGGCTTCTGTTTCACGTCCACGGCAAACAGCGGATAATTGGGGAAGGAAGGCTTCTTGCCTTTATAGACAGCCATATAGATACGCCCCGTATGGGAATCGTATGCAAGATTCTGCACGCCCCAAGTGGTATTTCCAGTGTAGATAAAGTACTTGTGCAGCGGCTTTTCGGGGCCGTTTACAGGTACTGTCCCAAACACCACGGGAGTTTCATACTTCCTGGCCCACTTGGAGATGTCGTAGCAAAGCAGTACCTGGTTGTCGTTGTCGCTGCGACCGTTGTCTCCGTATATGCCGTAGGCTACATACAGAAAGAGCTTTTTTCCGGGATGCCTGCCTATGCGCGGAGCGAACGTGACTCCGTCTATGCCGGAACAGCCGTAGGTCTTGTCAGCATAATCCTTGCAGGCTTCCCGTATGCATACCGTAGTCATTACCCCGTCCTTCTCGGGGTCCATGCCTTCGCGGTCTATACGGTCAACGTCTATGATGGCGATATAAAAAACTGATTGCTCGTGACTCAGGTTCTCCACTCCGAGGCGGGCGGCGATACCCTGCCCGATTACGTCGTCCTTACACTCCAACGAAGCATAAACCCGGCCGTCCGGCCCCAGCGTCATTGCGCCGAGGTGACCCTGGATGCGCCCTATGGAGCCTATGACCCTGCCGTAGAGGTCGGTCTTGATGAAAGAACTCGTAAAGGAGAAGTACATATAACCTTTGGTCATGTCCAGGGCGATGCCCTGGACATGACCGTCTTTCGTCTCCGCATATATTGTCCTGGGCAGTTCCTGCGCCAGGGTGGCAGTGCCGGCAAGCAACGTGACGAGCAGAATCAGCAGTCTGTGCATACCTTTAGTCTGCGGTAGCAGCTTCGAGTTTCTTGAGCATAGAGAACATAACCAGTCCGGATATGACGCAGAGGGCCATCAGGACACACCAGTTCACCCACAGGGGGACGTGCTCCCACATCATAGACGGGATGGAACTCAGATAGTTGCCTATTGCGGTGGCGGCAAACCAGAGGCCCATCATCAAGCCTTTGTATTTGGGAGGAGCTACCTTGGAAACAAAGGAGATGCCCATAGGAGAGAGGAGCAGTTCGGCGAAGGTGAGCACCAGATAGGTAGAGATAAGGTAAGTGGGGACCACGGGGTCGGGGGAGACGCCGCCGATGCCGGTAAGGTCGGAAGGGGCGGGCTGGCCCTTCGAGGCTGCCAGCATTATGAGGTATCCGAGAGCGGCCACGAACATGCCCAGACCGATTTTACGGGGCGCTGAAGGCTCCTTGCCTTTCTTGGCAAGCGATCCGAAAATAGCCATCGAAATGGGGGTGAGAGCCACTACGAAGAAAGGATTGAACTGCTGGAACTGCTGGGGCAGGATATGGATTTCGGGAGCCATGCCATTGTAGAGCAGGAAGGCGCCGACCCACAGGGCTACAGTGACGAAGCCGCTGATAATCTTGCCCTTGGATGTCTCGGACTGGAATGTGCTGAAGAGGGTGTAAACGGACACGGCTATAAGTGCCA
>JAFWPT010000053.1 GCA_017509375.1 Bacteroidales bacterium
CAATAAGGAGAATACAATTTTTTTCATACTGTTCACAAAAATACTATTTTTGCACAGAAAATGAAACTCACGACACAAGTAAATATCGATACACCGTCCCGGAAATTCAGTTTAACCGACAAGATAATACTGCTCGGCAGTTGCTTTGCAGACAACATGGCGGCGAAACTGTCCGACGCAGGGTTTAATGTATGTTCAAATCCTTTCGGCACCCTATACAATCCCGAATCGATACGCAATGCCATCCGAAGGCTTGATTCAGGCACCCCTTTCCGTGCGGAAGACTGCGTGCCTATGGGAGCCGGCGCAGGCTTGATATGCTCCTACGAACATCATACGAGCTTTGCAAGGGCGAGTGAAGAAGAGTTTCTTGCAAATGCCAACGGAAGGCTGCTTGACGCTTGCAAATTCTGGGAACAAGCCGACAGGGTCATCATCACCCTGGGTACTTCTTTCGTATGGTATGCCGGTGGCAATGCCGTGTCAAACTGTCTTAAGCGACCTGCCTCAGAGTTCACCCGCTTCATGCTACCCCCTGGCCGTACAGCCATGATTGTTCAAGAAATAATCGACGGACATCCGGATAAAGATTTCACTCTTACAGTATCCCCTATACGGCATCTAGGCAACGGAGCCCACCAGAATTCGCTGAGCAAAGCCGCACTGCTGCTGGCCGCAGATTCCTGCAAGGGCTGCTATTATTTCCCCGCCTTTGAGATTATGAACGATGAACTGCGCGACTACCGCTTCTACGCGGAGGACTTGGTGCACCCATCCGCAACCGCGGTCCAGTACATCTGGGAACGCTTCCTTGATACTTGTACCGAGGCTTCCGAGCTGGAACTGATACGATCAAACGAAAAAGCGGCACGCCAGAAAGCGCACCGCCCTTTGCTCGCCCGCTGACCTGCGGGTATGGTGAACTGAAGACTACTCTTCCGGTTTCATTGTCGTGTACACATTGGTAACGTCCTCGTCGTCTTCAATGAGACCGGTGAGTTTGTCGAGCGTAGCACGCTGCTCCGGCGTCACGTCCTTAAGATCCACATTGGGAATCTGCTCGAAACCACCGGAGATAAGCTCGAAGCCGTTCTCCTCTATGTACTTCTGGATAGAACCGTAGGATGTAGGCTCTCCGTAGATGACAATGACCTTGGTCTCGTTGTCATCCTTGTCCACCTCAACCTGCTCAAACAACTCTTCTACACCGTAATCAATCAGTTCGAGTTCCAGCTCTTCCAGGTCTATGCCATCCTTCTCCTTGATGCGGAAAGTGCATTTGCGGTCAAACATGAAGGAAACGCTGCCGCTGGTACCAAGGGATCCACCGCACTTGTTGAAATAGCTGCGGACGTTGGCTACGGTGCGGGTATTGTTATCCGTCGCCGCTTCCACCAGGTATGCTATACCGAAGGGACCGAAGCCTTCATAGATGATCTCCTTGAAGTCACCCTGCTTGCTCTCGGTGGCCTTCTTGATGGCGCGCTCTATGTTTTCCTTGGGCATCTGCTCTGAACGGGCCTCTGCCATCAAGGCACGGAGACGGGGGTTTCCGGTAACGTCCGGTCCGCCCTGCTTCACGGCTATGGTGATTTCCTTACCGAGTTTGGTGAAGGTACGGGCCATGTGGCCCCACCTCTTCAGTTTCCTTTCCTTGCGGAACTCAAATGCTCTTCCCATAATTACTTAGCCTCTGCTCGGGTGATATACTTGTCAATATCGTAACCTTCCATGGACTGGGGGTACTTGTCCTTGATTGTCTTGTAGCAAGACAAGGCTTTGGCGTTGTCGCCAAGCTGCTCATACAAGATACCGGCCTTAAGCAGGTAAGCCGCAGCAAAAGCATTGTCAGCTCTGCTGGCTGCCTTGTCGTATGCGGCTATTGCCTCATTGTACTTCTCAAGTCCGACGTATGCATCGCCTTGGCAGGCAAGGGCGCGGGCGGCCAGGATAGGCTCTTTGCCGTTGTATTTCTTCAGGTAGTCGAGAGCCTGCTCGTACTGGCCGAGCTGGAGGGCGCAGACGCCGGCTTCCAGATACACGGCAGCACCGGCCTTGGAGCCATACTCGGAAATGACGTCGGCGAGTCCGAGCACATTGCCGTCACCGTTGAGAGCCAGCTCATACTCGCCGGCCTCGAAACTTTGTTCTGCAGGGAAAGCCTGCTGGACAGCCTCGGCACACTTGGGCTGGTAAATCAACTTCACATAAGCGAATACAAGCAGTGCCAGCACTACTACCGCACAAATGATTGTCCAAATGGCTTTCTTATGCTCATTGTAGAACTGATCCGTCTTGGAAACGGTTTCCTGAAGGTTCTCCTGACGGAGAGCTTCCTTTTCATTTAGTTTTTCCTTTGCCATATTAGCGTTAATTTTAATTTTCTGAACAAAATAGCTGACAAAGGTAGTAATTTCAATTAAATTATCCTAATTTTGCAATATGCCTGTATTGAAGAAAATAGTAATTCAGGATTTCCGCAATATATCCTTGCAGGAACTCTCTTTTTCCCCGAATATAAACTGCATCTGGGGAGGCAACGGAGAGGGCAAGACCAACCTTTTGGACGCGATATACTACTTGTCCATGACCAAAAGCGGGATTCAGGTATCTGAGAAATTCAATTTCAGGCATGGCTGCCAGGCTTTTGCCATCAGCGGCCTTTACGACCTGAAAGGGGAAAACGACGTCCGCTTCTCCATACGGGTAAGCGACGGAAACGAAAAGAAGGTTTATCGTGACGACAAATCCTATTCCAGGGTTTCGGAGCATATAGGAGTGCTGCCGATAGTGCTTGTATCCCCCGCCGATACCGAACTGGTAAGCGAGTCGGGAGAAGAGAGACGACGGTTCGCCAATGCCTTCATTTCCCAGCTGGACAGGCAGTATCTTTCAGACCTTCAACAATATAACCGCCTGCTGGCCCAGCGCAACCGGCTTCTGAAAGACCATAACCCGGATGACGGGCTGCTGGAAACTTTCGACCTCAGGATGGCTCCCCTGGCATCCGGCATAGCGCGGGCCAGAAACAGTTTCGCCGAAGAGATGCTGCCTGTAGTACAGAACTACTACTGCTCCATCTCCGGCGGCCGTGAGCAGGTATCCATTGATTACAAGACGGATATTGCGGATCGTAGCCTGGAAGACGTCATGCGTTCCAGAAGAGAACGGGACCTGGCCCTTGGCTACACTACCGGCGGCATCCAGAGAGATGATTTCGTCTTTGCCATGGACGGCTTCCCCATCAAACGCTGCGGCTCCCAGGGGCAACAGAAGTCGTTTCTGGTAGCCCTGAAGTTTGCCCAGTATGAAATCATGAAACAGCGCTGGGGCTTCCCTCCGATACTGCTTCTGGACGACCTGTTCGATAAACTCGACATGGATAGGGCTGGCAATCTGCTCCAAATGGTTGCCGGCAACGAATTCGGGCAGATATTCATTTCAGATACGGACAAGTCCCGTACAGAATCGCTCATTGAAAAGAATACGGCAGACCGCGCTTATTTCAAAGCTTCTGCCGGAACATTCAGGTGCATAGATGGAAACGTTCAGGATTAAACGCAAAAACGCGATACCTCTTTCATCGGCTATCCGGGACTACCTGAAGGAAGCACACCTTACCTCCGGGATAAACACCAGATGCATTTTTGCCGCATGGGACGAAGTGTCGGGTACGGCACCCTTCACTATCAAGCGTTTCTACAGGAACGGAAAACTGTACATCACTTTCAATTCTTCAGTTGTCCGGGACCAGATGAAGCCAAGGAAAGAATTACTGATTGAAAAAATAAATGACCGCCTGGCCAAAGACCCGTTCTTTTCCACCGACGAACACTATGTTTCCTGGGTAGAAGATATTGTACTGAAATGAAAGTAGTTATCGACAAAGCTATTCCATTTATCGAAGGGGTCATGGAACCTTTCGCGGATGTTCTGTATGCCGACGGACTGTCTATCAGCCCCAACGACATACGGGACGCTGATGCGATGATCATACGTACCCGCACAAGGTGCAACCGGGACCTGCTGGAAAACAGCAGCGTTCGGTTCATCGCTACCGCCACCATAGGCACAGACCACATCGATCTGCCCTATTGCAACCAAAAAGGCATCCATGTGCAGAACGCTGCCGGCTGCAATGCCGGAGGTGTTATGAACTACGTCCTGTCTGCCATTTACGGCAGCGCTTCCAGAAAACGTATGCGGCTGGAAGGCAGCACGGTTGGCATAGTCGGGGTGGGGAACGTCGGTTCCCGTGTCGAGCGTGCGTTGCAGATACTCGGGTTCAAGGTCCTTAAGTGCGACCCTCCAAGGGCCGCCGTAGAAGGTCCCGCGCAATATTGCGACCTCGACTTCCTGCTTCGTAATTCAGACATTGTCACCCTCCACGTACCTTTGAATCAGGAAACCGTATGGATGGCCGACGCCCGTTTCTTTTCCAAGATGAAACTGGGGGCCATATTCGTCAATGCGGCCAGAGGCGAACTTGTAGTTGAGGATGATCTCATTCAAGCCATACCGAAGCTTGGATCCGTGATTATTGACACTTGGTGCAACGAGCCAAATATCAATAAGGAACTGCTTTCCAAAGTAGATATTGCCACACCTCATATAGCCGGTTATTCATTCCAGGGCAAGCTGCTGGGCACCGCAATGTCCGTACGTTCTCTTGCCCGGTTCTTCGGGATCAAGGAATTGTTCGAGTTCTTTCCGTCCCCCGAAGTGGATGTCCGCGATGCAGTAAAGCTCGATCTCAGAGGCAAGAGCGAAGGGCAGATTGCCTCCGTCATCCAATACAACTACCCTATCTTCACCGACGATTTCATGTTCAGGATCGATCCCGACAATTTTGAATTCTTCCGCGAGCATTACAACTACAGACGAGAATTTTTTATCGATTGATTATGGATACCACTAAAATTAATGCTGAACTCGAGCGCTTCAAAAAGGGCTTCCCTTGGCTCGATATTGTTTCTCCGGCAACTCCGGAACGCGGAATAGAGGTCCTCTCTCCCGAAGAAGCGGAGCGCGCCGAAACCTACTACGATGAAGCCGACATTGCTGGCCGCTGCAAATTTGTCCCCGCTTCAGGTGCCGCCTCCCGTATGTTCAAGGATATCTTCGCCGGCGCCGAAAATGAGAACGATGCCGTACGCAAACTGGCCTCCGAACTGGAGCGTTTCGCTTTCTACGACCCGGCAGTTTTCGGCAATGCTCCGTATGACCCTCGCACC